>CALCOP010000185.1 GCA_937897365.1 uncultured euryarchaeote | reverse complement strand
CATTGTCAGTATCCCACTCATCGAGCCAGCATTCGAGGTCTGAATCGTGGTCGTCGTCCACGCAGTGGTCATAGTAATTGATGTGGTCAGTCATGCATTCCCATGTACCATCTGCGAGTTGCTCACATTCGTAGTTCCAGTAGCTATCGGAGTCTTCAGGATTTCCATCACCATCGACGTCCATATCATTGGTCCAACAATCAAGGGAACTGAGTCCATCATCGGAATCTACACAGTGGTCATAGTAGTGTAACTCTTCCATCGAATCATCGCCATCCAAAGTCTCCATGAAGGACATAAATTCGTCGAAGTCCAAAGCACCATCGCCATCTGCATCTTCACTCATGAAGATGCTGGATAACATGGCGATTGATTCATTTTCCATTGGTTCAACACCCATATCTTGGTTTGCTTGCTGAAGTGTGTTAAGGAATTCTTCCCATTCAATCAGACCGTTGCTGTCGTTATCATAATAATCAAACATCATCTGATCTTCGTCATAATCTCCCACAGTTTCCATCATTGTGAAAATATTCATGCCGTCAGTGTCAGTAAGAGAAACCATCACGAGGTATTGAGCCTCAGTATAATTGCTTGCAGTCATGTTGTAATTCCACACCGTAGAATTGAATGTAGCATTGAAGAGTTCATTGAATTGCATATCCATGACGGAGATATATGCGTATCCAAAGTCACCTTGGTCATAGACAATGACTTCCAGCATACCGTCGTAAAAGTCTACAGACGCATCAGTAATGGACGGTTCTTCAATTTCATCGTCGCACACGCTGCCATTCCACATACAGATTTCCAAGTAGGCTTCTCCAGCCTCATGTGGGTAACCACCATAGTCTCCTTTAACAGTAATCTCAACGCTGTACCAAATGCCTTGGGCTGCCATTGGACCTAACGTTTCATTTCCTTCGAAGAACATCGTCATGTTTTGCCAGGCATAGTCGGTGTATGGGTAATAAGAACTATCTGGGACCATGGTTATGGGTCCGTATGACACGTTAAAATTGGTTGAATAGTCACTTTCGTAAATCAAGATATCAACGGTGAGGTTCTCTGATTCGTTTGCGTTGGAATAGTAGACATTTAGTGAATTATTTGCGTAGTCCATTGTTACAGATGTAGTATCATCAGACCACGAGTTGTCAGATGGGTCAGCATATGAGACACCAGCGAAGGTCGTCGTAATCATTGCGAGGGCCATGAACATGGCCGCGGCGGGCTTCAGTTTGAGTGATACAAAATCAGTCATCAATTGTCCTTCTTGAATATGGTATATTAATCAATAGGGTTTTGACCCCTTTTGCCGGAAAACAGTGTTTTTTGGCGTCTTCTTTGAACCGCTGAATTGAAGAGGCAATGGCTGTTGGGCCGTTTAACAGTCCCTTAGTGTAGCGGTCCATCATGGAGGATTCTGGTTCCTCCGACCTCGGTTCAAATCCGAGAGGGACTACCACCGCTTGTTTCGATGAAAGAGTTTGAATCATTGTAGCGAGACCGACTCCCATGGTGAGAATCGAGCTGTACACCAATCGAGGTTGTGGAGCGTGCGTCAATGCCAAACGATTACTGGATAAGAAAAAGGTCACGTATGAAGAAAAACGATTGGGTTCTACGAAACGTATTGACATGGAATTTCGTATCCGGACAAAAGGGAGTAAAACGATTCCTCAAATCTTCATTGATGATGAATGGATCGGTGGTTTTGAAGAGTTACTCAAATATGACCAAGCCAATGAATTGGACTGGCGATTAGGATTGAGCGAACGTCCTCATGTGTCTTTTTTGACACGGGTATTCCGTCGACTTACGGGGAAAATTTACTAACTCAATAAATCTTGAAATCGCCTAACTGTGCAATACAGCATTGATCTTATCGAGCGTATCTTTTGAAGGTCTTAGTACTGTATCTGGGACATCGACCAGTGGAGTATCAACCAAATCCATGTCTTCCGCTAAAGAGGGCTTTGAACTGTCAAAATACAGAAGTCCAGTGACGTGTTTCTTATTCATCTCAGCCTCATGTAAAGCTGTTAATGCAGCAACAGCATTCCCTGGGTCGTGTTCTGCAGAAATTGTTTCCAGTCGTATAGTTGAACCATCATGCAGTGTGATGTCTGTGAAGTGCCCTTCTGGAACTTCGACTTCTTGAACGGGATTAAAGTGAGGAATGTAGTCTGTCATGTGAAGCGTAATTTCGTTATCTTTGACGTATCCATATGAACGCATTGACTCATCGTTGTTGTTGAAAGTAACACAGGGGCTAATGACGTCGATAAGGGCGAATCCTTTGTGCGACATAGCTGCCTTGAGTAGGGAGCCCAGTTGTTTCTTGGAACCCGAAAACGAACGAGCAACAAAAGAGCAACCCAAATTGATAGCAAGAGCACACAAGTCGATTGGCTGCGTTTCATTTGGCGCACCTTTCTTCTTCTTAGAGCCGATGTCTGCAGTCGCGGAGTATTGGCCTTTCGTTAAACCGTATACGCCGTTGTTTTCAATGATGTATACCATATCCATGTTCCGTCGAATGGCGTGAATCAGTTGACCTATACCGATTGAGGCTGAATCTCCGTCACCGGAAACGCCGATGTAGAGTAAATCTTTGTTGACCGAATAAGCACCGGTTGTTACCGATGGCATTCGGCCGTGAACGGTATTGAATCCATGAGATTGACCAAGATAGTATGCTGGAGTTTTTGAGGAACATCCAATACCTGACATTTTCGCAACTCGATGTGGTTCAATTCCATTTTCCCACGCCGCAGTAATGATGACGTTGGAGATTTGGTCGTGTCCACAACCAGGACAAAGAGAGGATTTCCCTCCAGTGTAACTGTCCTTCGGTTCATCGAGCATGTTCAGTTTAATCGCTCGTGCTGCACGCTTTGGTCTATCGCTCATTTCCCAACCTCCTTGAGGACTTCAAGAATCCGTTCAAAATAAATTTTAGCACGTGGAGGTATACCATCGCTGTAAGCAACTGAAAGGACTTTGGGGATGAGTTCATTGGGTAATTCTTTTCTGAGAATACCATACAACTGACCATCTCTATTTATTTCGAGAACGACTGTAACTTCATGTCGGCGAATGAAATTTTCGATTTCACTGTGCATTGGAAGTGCGCGAACTCTGCATTGGCTTACTTTGATACCAGTTTCTTCGAGGAGATCGTCAATCTCTTGAATTGTATTTTCCATGCTTCCAAGGTAAATAATTCCAACCTGACATTCTTTTTCTTCGCGAATGATTGGTGCTGGCAACTCGTCCCGAGCACCATCAATCTTCCTTCTCAATCTCATCATGAGATCGTAATAATCATGAGGTTTTTCAGAATATTGTCCCTTTGTATTGTGGCCAGTTCCTCGATAAAGGATAGGATCCATACCTGAGCCAGGAAGCGTGCGATATGGGATTCCATCGCCATCAACATCGAGATAACGGCCAAATTCTTCGAATGCCTCAAACATGTCTCGATCTCGAACAACTTTTCCTCGGTCCATTGGTTGGTCAGGATATTCAAATCCATCACACGCCCATCGATTCATTCCTAAATCCAAATCACTCAGGACAAAGATCGGAGTTTGGAATCGCTCAGCATAGTCAAATGTTCGCCATCCATATTCAAAACACTCTTCGACCGTTCCGGGGATGAGTACGATGTGTTGAGTATCACCATGGCTTCCTTCATACAACATGGTGATGTCAGATTGCTGAGTTCGGGTTGGCAAACCTGTAGAAGGTCCAACACGAACAACATCCCAAAAGACGGATGGAATCTCTGCAAAGTATCCCAATCCAATGAATTCCTGCATGAGCGATATTCCAGGTCCAGAAGTTGCCGTCATGCCTCGGCCACCGGCCCATCCAGCACCGAGTACCATTCCTGCAGCTGCCAGTTCGTCTTCCGCTTGAACCACTGCACAGGTTACTTTTCCATCATCGTCGGTACGAAGTTGAGGAATGTAGTTAATGATACCTTCAGCGAGAGAGGAAGACGGTGTAATTGGATACCAAGCAAGCATTTGAACACCGCCATAGATGCAACCAAGAGCGGCCGCTTCATTCCCTTCGATGAAAAATTGTGGTTTCTCAATGGGTCGCTTTTCAACAACGTAAGGATCACTTTTAGTGAGGTTTTCTTTGAAGTAATCTCGGCCAAGTCCAAGAGCAGTAATGTTGAGTTCAATTGCAGTCGCCTTCCCTTTGAACTGCTTTGCAACTGCTGCCTCAAGTTCATCTTGGTCAATCCCAAGAATTTCTGCAAGAACGCCAACATAGATGATATTGGTAACAAGTTTAGCGATTTTTGGATTGATTGTTCGAGCCAATTTAGACATTGGAATTGGATAGGAAATAATATCATCACGAGTCATTTCCATCTTGGCATTTTCGTTCCAAATAACGACAGAACCAGGTTCAAGACTTTCCAAGTCTTCATGCCACGTGGCTGGATTCACCAAGACCTGAATGTGTGTGCGATTTCCGGGTGCTTGATAGCCGTGGTTGGAAAGCCGGACGATATACCATGTGGGGAGACCAGAAATATTCGAGGGGAACATGTTTTTCCCGCTTACAGGGACGCCCATTTCAAACAGAGATTGAAGCAGAATCAGGTTAGCAGACTGCGAACCCGTACCGTTTGCCGTTGCGATATTGATGGTGAAATCGTTGGCAATGGTTTCCATCGTATGCTGTCCCCCGAGAGAAAATACTGTCATTCGACACTGCGTCTCTCAGCGTCGGGTTCCACACGCACCCTTTGAACATGTTGATGCGGCGGTTCGCAAATAAACATGTAATTCTATCTTTCTTCTGCGCTAAAATGGCTTTGTTTTTTGCCGTGATGCTCAAAACCTCTCCCCTTCTCGGGGGTTCATGGCGGATACTGCTGACAAGCCCTCCAAAATTACGCTCGATGTCGAGAAAGTTCAGAAAAAAACCCCTTTTGATTCAGAAGAGGTTCGGAAGAGCACTTGGAAAAGAGCAGAGAAATTGATTACTCAAGGCAAACCCGAGGGTGCTCTCATCGCGCTTCGTGAAATCGACGCATCTGGCTCGCATCCTACCACCCTACGACTTGCCGGTGAAGCGACACACAAAATTGCTCAACGAACAAATTCGAAATCCGAGTATAGAAAGGCGGCTTCTCTACTACGCGATTCTGTAAAAATGAATCCAAAAGATAAGAACTCAAACAACGCTTACAATAATGTTCTCAATGAAATGCAGGACAAGCGAATCAGTGAGAGTGTAATTCCTCGTATGATGAACGATGGTACACCGACCGTTGCTGGAATGTTTGCATTTGTAGCCAGCCTTATTCTTATTTTGGCAGGTTTAGGAATACTTGCTCAACCAAAATCTGTTTCTGTCGGTGATGTGATTATGGAACTGACTTGGACCGATACAGACGGGGTTTTCCATGAAGGCACGATTTGGATTCAACTGTATGAAGAAGCAACTCCGATGCACGCTGAAAGTTTCCGAGCCAATACGGATGCAGGGCGGTATGACAATACCATCTTCCATCGCATTGTTGATGGTTTTATGATTCAAGGCGGTGATTTTGAAAATCGTGACGGAACAGGTGGGCATGCTGGAAAATACTTCGGTTATTGTGCAAGTTCGGGCTTTTCAGAATCGAGCGAATGTGAAAATCAAATGACAGATTGGGTCATTCCAGCAGAGTTTGGTCAAACCCATGACCCAGGAGTAATTGCGGCTGCTCGCTCATCGAACGATAATTCGGCAGGTTCGCAATTTTACCTCGTCGACTCAACCGGGGCTTACTCTCTTGATGATCAATACACCGCATTTGGTATTGCTTACAAGGGTCTTATCGATGGCACAGAAACGACTGGTGTTGAAGTGATTGACCAGATTTCACAAGTTGGTTGTGGCTCTTCGGAAAGTTCCTGTAGCGATCAAAATAAACTTTCAACTTATCCGGTAACGGTTGTTAGCGCTAGTATTGCAGGTAGTGATTCAAGCGACCCATGGTATCAGTTTTGGTGATTTAGGCTAGATTTCAACTGAGTTCTCACACTTTGTGAAGGGTTTTGTTCATAGATGATGGCCGAATGGCTTGAAACATGACGCCACTCGATTCGTACAACGCGCGTCGTAGTCTCTCCGTTGGTGGAGACTATTTCGCTCTTGACGGACTTGATGAAAATGGCATAGACACCTCCTCATTACCCTATTCAATTCGTATTCTCCTCGAGGGTGCGTTACGGGGCCATGATGGTTTTCTCATTCGTGATGAAGACATTCGGAACATTGCAGGTTGGACTCCGAAAGGTGAACGCGGTGAAATTCCATTTCGCCCGTCTCGAGTCATCCTGCAGGATTTCACCGGTGTTCCAGCTGTCGTCGATTTAGCAGCATTGCGCGATGCCATGGTCGAGATGGGTGGTGACCCAGAGAAAGTCAACCCTCAAGTTCCAGTTGATTTGGTCATTGATCATTCTGTGCAGGTTGATATTGATGGTGGCAACAGTGATGCTCTTCAACTCAATCTCGATATTGAGTATCATCGAAATATGGAGCGTTACACGTTTCTAAAATGGGGCCAACAATCGCTCGATAATTTCCAAGCAGTCCCTCCTTCACGAGGTATTGTTCATCAAGTTAATTTGGAATACCTCGCAAGTGTTGCACGTCAAGAAAACGGCATTTGGCTTGCTGACACATTGGTTGGAACAGATTCTCACACGACGATGATTAACGGCCTTGGCGTGCTTGGTTGGGGGGTAGGTGGAATTGAAGCTGAAGCGGTCATGCTCGGCCAACCGATTTACATGCTTGCACCGGACGTGGTTGGGATGCGGCTGGTTGGTGCACTCAATCCAGGTGTCACTGCAACAGATATGACATTGAGAATTGTTGAGATTCTTCGAGAGCATGGTGTTGTTGGAAAGTTTGTCGAGTTTTTCGGATCTGGAATGGTCGCTCTCTCATTAGCAGACCGAGCAACAATTGCGAACATGGCTCCCGAGTATGGTGCTACCTGTGGATTCTTTCCGGTTGATGAACGCACGCTTGAGTACATGCGATTGACCGGTCGAGATGATGATGCCATAGCTGGTGTTGAAGCCTATTCTCGTGCTCAAGGTCTCTGGTATTCGCCAGACAATGCGGAGAAATCATACACCGATACCTTGGAACTTGACCTTTCAACTGTTCAACCTGCTCTTGCAGGTCCAAAGCGACCCCAAGATCGTGTTGATTTGTCGGACATGAAACATCATTTCGACGAATCACTTACATTCAAACTCGGACATCACGGACACGGACTTTCGCCTGAACAACTTTCAAACGGTGCTCTTGTAGAGCGAAACGGCCATACATTCGACCTCAACCACGGCGATGTCGTCATTGCAGCGATTACATCATGTACCAATACTTCAAACCCTGATGTTATGCTTGCAGCAGGTCTTCTTGCACGCAATGCACGTGCGCGCGGTTTGGAGGTTAAACCCTGGGTCAAAACATCTCTTGCACCGGGTAGTCGAGTCGTTACTGAATACTACGAAGCATCTGGACTTCAGGAAGATTTGAATGCGCTTGGATTCAATGTTGTCGGCTATGGTTGCACGACATGCATAGGTAATTCTGGCCCGATTCCGGAAGAGATTGAAGCAGCAATTGATGAAGCAGGCCTTATCGTTGGCTCGGTAATTTCTGGCAACCGTAATTTTGAAGGCAGAGTTCATGGTAAAGTTAAGGCTTCATATTTAGCAAGCCCACCACTCGTTGTCGCTTATGCATTAGCTGGTTCACTTGAAGTCGATTTGACCACCGAACCAGTAGGGACATCTCCCGATGGCACACCAGTTATGCTGAGCGAAATTTGGCCGAGCGATGAGCAACTTGCTGAAGCATTGAAAGTCATCACGCCTCAAATGTTTAGGCAACGCTATGCTGATGCGATGAATGAACCTCGATGGGACAGCATTCCATCTGAACCAAGCCCGCTTTATCCTTGGCACAGTGACTCGACCTACATTCGACTACCGACGTTCTTTTCAGGCCTCTCTGCACAACCGCAACCAATCACAAGAATCGATAATGCTCGGGTTCTCTTGAAGTTGGGAGATTCTATCACTACTGATCACATTTCTCCCGCGGGGGCTTTCCCTGCCGCAGGACCGGCAGGAAAATGGTTGATTGAACGTAATATCAAAAAGAAAGATTTCAATTCATTCGGAAGCCGAAGGGGTAACCATGAAATTATGATGCGGGGTACGTTTGCGAATGTTCGTATTCGCAATCAGATGGCACCTGGCACTGAAGGGGGCTACGCTTTGGATTTCAATACCGGCGAAGTGGTCTCAGTATACGATGCTGCTCAGTCTTATGATGGTGCGAAAGTCGTTCTTGCTGGAAGTCAGTATGGAACTGGTTCATCCCGAGATTGGGCAGCGAAAGGCACATACCTTCTCGGCGTAAAGGCAGTCATTGCTACATCATTCGAACGTATTCACCGTTCAAACCTTGTTGGAATGGGAGTTCTACCGTTGACTTTTATGGAAGGTGAATCTCATGAGTCCCTTGGCTTGGATGGAACCGAATTTTACTCGATTCCCGTAAATGATGAAGTTCAACCTCTTGAGATTTTGGAGATTACTGCAAAGCATCCAAATGGCAATACATCTTCATTCCAAGCACAAGTACGTCTCGACACCCCTGTAGAAGTTGACTATTACCGTAATGGAGGAATTCTCCACACGGTCTTACGCCAACTTGCAAAATCAGAGTAAACAGCGAACGACCCTATCGCCAAGTTGATTACACACTTCACAATGGATTGAGATTGATGGCTGAACTGCGTGGACAGGTTCGTTACCGATTCCGTTCGGACGAGCATGATGTTCAAGTTCTTGTTGAAGGTGAGGCTTCTTGGGTTCGACAGCACATCGCCGAACTCGGTTTGGAAGGTGTCGGATGGACTATGCCGATTGCTGTAGAGGTTCGTGCAACCAATACCTCAGGCATCCATATTCCTTCCGAAGATAGTGAATTCGATGAAAACAGCGACGCTCCTTTGAGTCAAAAGCCACTTGACATGGGACCGACACCTGACCCTTCACGAATACCGGTTGTTCGCCGTCCTATAGGTCAATTGAATCTTAATGAAGAACTCGAACTACTTGGTTTGGAAGCACCAATTCGTCCCGATCCGATTGAATTGATGGCTGCACTCGAGGAAATGGACCCTCCTCAGCCCGTTCAGGGAGCGATGAGTGTTGATCCGATGGCCGAAGCTTGGCTGAGAGAATTGTTGCACATGGTTGTCCGTGAATACGGTATAACTGCCCTCAAGACCGAAGATATCGAGGAAATTGCAAGTAAGCAATTGGGTGGTCGAGAAGGTACCAAACTCCTGGTTTGGCTTGAATCACTTTTCTCTGCTGGTAAACTCGTCAAAGTACACGGCGGAGATGCAACGGGATGGGGTCCTTCTCCTCGTTGGTTAGCCGGAAAATTCTGATGAAA
>CALCOP010000184.1 GCA_937897365.1 uncultured euryarchaeote | reverse complement strand
CGGAAAAACTCCGAATACTCGGTACCGCACACGTATCAACTGCCAGTGTAGAAGCAGTTAAGGAGCAGATTTCGACCTATAAGCCTGATATCGTAGCAGTTGAATTATGCTCATCACGCCATCAAGCGCTCACAAGTGATCGCCGTCTTGACAAGGAAGGATTGCTTAAAGTGGTTAAAGAAGGTAAGGCACCTCTCGTTTTGCTTCAATCTCTGTTGGCTGCAGAACAACGAAAGATGGGATTGGATGAAGGTCAGCAGCCTGGTGCAGAACTCCTCGTAGCAGTACAAGAGGCTGAAGCCGCTGACCTTGAAGTCGAACTCATTGATCGTGATATTCAGACAACACTACGTCGAGCTTGGAAAAAAATGCGATTGCGTGAGAAGTTTCGAATTCTCTGGTCCTTGCTCGGAGATGATGAAGATGAGGACGAGGATAGTCCTGGTGTCAATGAATTATTGGAAAACCAAGATTTATTGTCCTCACTGATGGAAGAACTTCGAACATTTTCACCTGGTGCTGGAATCGTATTAATCGATGAACGTGACGCATTTTTGGCAGGCAAAATTGCTGCTCTACAAGCTTCAAACAAGAAAATACTCGCTGTCGTAGGCGCTGGTCATTTGAAGGGAATTGAGAAGCACTTGAGCGAGCAAACCTCTCCAAATAAGGAGGGTCTTGAACAATTGGATCTTCTCCCAGTTCGCGGACGTTTTGCAAAAAGCATTCCTTGGTTGATACCGTTGTTTGTTATGGGTCTTATGGGATTCTTTATCGCTACAGGAGAAAGTGTTAGTCTTATCGAGATGTTTACGGTGTGGACGTCTGCAAATGCTGTTTTCGCTGCCCTCGGTTGCATTCTTGCAAGAGGCCATCCCTTGGCGATACTCACTGCCGCAGCAGCATCTCCCATTACTTCGCTAAATCCAACGCTTGCTGCAGGTTGGTTCGCAGGTTACGTTCAACTGAAATTAAGAGAGCCTACCGCTGAAGACTTACAGCAATTTCTCAAACTCGAAAGTTTAGGCTCCTTTTGGAGCAATAAGGCAGGAAGAGTCTTGTTGGTAACATCACTTTCAAACCTGGGCAGCATGGCTGGTGCGTGGTTAGCAACAGCAGGATTGCTGGGAAGTCTTGGAGTTTAGTCGACGGCATTCAATACCTTGAACAGGTCGACGTGCTCTTGAACATCATGGACTCGTACAATGTCGATTCCTTCAAAGAACGCATATGCCGCAAGTGCTAATGTTCCGCTTAATCGCTCGGCTGGATCGCTATGACCGGTTAATTGTCCAATGAGTGATTTTCGAGATACGCCCCAGAGTATCGAAAATCCTTCAGTTCCTCTCAGCAGTTCATGTCGCTGTAGAAGTTCAAGGTTATGTTCGAGTGTTTTGCCAAATCCAATTCCGGGGTCGAGAGCGATACATTCTGGTGGATGACCTGCGGCAACTAAACCTCTTGCCGTTTCAAGTAATTGAATACTTACTTCCAGTGCACAGTCTTCATAATCAGGATTTTGTTGCATGGTTTGAGGTGTTCCTTGCATGTGCATTATGCAAACGCCACACCCGGTTTCAAGAATAACATCAACCATTTCTGGCTCTCTCAATCCAGATACATCATTGACGATATCTGCTCCAGCGTGAAGTGCAGCCCTTGCTACTTCTGGACGGCGGGTGTCGATGGAAATGAGCCCATCTGTATTCACGCTGCGGAGTGCTTGAATCACTGGGATGACACGATGCAGTTCCTCATCAATCGAAACAGGTTCTGCATTCGGTCGTGTTGATTCACCTCCGATATCGATCCAAGTGGCACCTTGTTTCCACATGTTCAAACCAGCTTCTACCGCTGCCTCTACCGAAGCCTTTCGACTTTCTTCGTGAAACGAATCAGGAGTCATGTTGAGTATTCCCATCACGTGACATGCATCGGTCTCTTTTCGATGAAGGCCTGTTGAAATGCGCTTCCGGTGATGACTGGAGGGTTCAAAGTCGACGCCCATGACCCCCTCGTGTTCGGCAGATTTGATAAGATGTGAGTGTCAAGGTGCAATATGTCCGGTGATACTATGGAGAGTTCTTTAGAGGAATCTGGGCTTGACGAGGTTCTGTATGATTCTCCTGCTCCCAGTGAGCACAACAGTGAGTTAGCAGACAGACTGATTCGTCGTCTTAAGGTGAAAGACCATAATGCAATTTTTGAAATGATTTCTCGAAAGGCTTACTACGGTGGCAGTTTGTTGATGATTCTCATCTTCTTTTATTGGATTTTTATTCACTCAGCAAACGATAATTCCGACATCGGAATATCGATTTTGATGAGTTTAAGCTTTCCAGATGTTGCTATTGCGGTCATGCTCTCAGGACTTGCCTCAGCATTCTTCAGAGATTACAGCCGGGAATTAGGGCAATTGCTGCCTTCACTTCTCTCGGGTGCAATGATTATCGTTTGTGGATTTTACTTCCTCGAACCTCTTGTCTATGGTTTTGTAACAAACGATCTTGAAACCCAAACAGCGATTTGGCGCAGTGTCCGGCTCGGTCTGTTGTGGGGTGGGGTTACGTATTGCGCCCATTTCCTCGTTGATGCTTCGCTTCTTCTGTGGTTGAAGCAGTTTTGTGCAAATCACGATATCGACATCTCTCCACTTGGTGAAGAACCAACTCGAACGGTCTCAGAAGAACCGAGCGCTTGAGACTGCACCTTTCTTGTAGGGTTGTCATCTCGACGAATCATGACAGGGGAACGAGTCGATGTTTTGCGACTGGGCTATCGTCTCGGTAGAGACCCTCGGATTACGACTCATTTGGCGTTAGTAGGAAGAGCACTTGGTGCTGACCGATTTCTTTTGGCTGGCGACGAGGACCCGAAGATGTTTGAAAATCTTGAATCTGTTGCGGGTCGCTTTGGGGGTGGGATGGATTGTGAACACATCAAATCTCCAATGGGTTGGCTTCGTCGATTTGTAGAGGAAGATGCAGGTGATGGAACACCTGGTGTTGCTGTCCACCTTACCATGTATGGTGAACCGTTTCGTGAGGCCATTCCTCGAATTCGCCGAGATCGTCCAATGGTTATTGTCGTTGGCGGAGCAAAAGTTCCTGGCGATGTTTTCAAGCATTGCCAATACAATGTCGCGGTTGGCAATCAACCGCACTCAGAAGTTGCTGCTTTAGCACTGTTTTTGGACGCATGGTATGGCGAGGCTGGTAGCCATCGAACCTTCGATGATGCCCGGCTCATTATCCAACCAATGGCTCAAGGAAAGAATGTGAGAGATTTGGACCGTGAAGAAGAGGAGTGAAGCCCGATTCATGGCTTGCTTACGTTCGATATGACTTTGTTTTCGAGGCCTCTTGAAAACTCAATTTTCTCATCTGCTCCATGCCAATCATTATGGGGG
>CALCOP010000183.1 GCA_937897365.1 uncultured euryarchaeote | reverse complement strand
GCAAATTGAATTTGTCAACTGATTACTTCACTACAAAGTAAAACAAGACGAGAATGGTGAAGAGCCCAGCTATAATTATTGAATAGTCTAAAATTTCGTAAGGCTGATCAACCGCTGGTTGAATCAATATTCCCTCAAAACTCGAACCCGGTATAGTAATGCCATAACCATCCCAATGGTCACCCATTGGGTTTCCGTTTCCGTTCACTGCGTTCCCATAAACGACAAATTCAGCGGATGTAGAATTATCTGGGGGGGAAGTCCATGTGAAGTTCCATGCGCGTTGAGTGTTACCTTGACTTGTGTGTGTCCATCCACCATCAATTTGTTGAGCAAGACTTTGATTTTCAAATTCAATTGTACCTGTGTCAACAAGCAACCTAAAACCACCTTGTGAATTATTGGTTTGCTCAACGGTACTCTCTATGCGAAGTGTGAGATTATATGTTTGGTTACTCTCAAAAACAGTTGGCAATCCAATCAGAGTCGTTTCTGTAGAGTTTGATGCACTTCCATGACATAAACAGCCATTATTCGCGCTCTCACCTACTCCCGATGGAATACTTTGACTCAATGAGAGCCCAAAAGTGGAAAACATCAGTAAAAGAAAAACCCAATGCAGGCGATTGAATCTCATCTATACCCATTGAGAAGTCATGGCGGGGCACATATGACCCTTTCCCTTTTGTTCGCACGTATTTCTTGATAATACCTCGCTTGCATGTGCGCGTTTTGAGTCATCGCAAAAAAACATTCTTTCATGTAGTAGAAGGTTGAATTCACTCACGGAAGTGAGCGAATGGGACCATGGGATACAGTTGATGATATGAGCGAAAATAACACCGATGAAGACATCGACATGTTCGCAGTTCTTGGCGCAGTAAAGCCCACGCAAGCCCCTTCTCAATCCAATTTTGATGCACCTACATCGACAACATTCAACGATCCATTGGCTGCGTTCATGGAGGATGAAGAAGAAACGCTTTCTGCTGATTCACTCTTTTCCATGAACGATGAGCCCAATGAGTTTGTCACGTCTCCTCAGCAAACTGTTGCTGCATCGAAACCACAAAATCATCCTACACCCGTTGCTGATGCCAAAGATTCCAGTCCTGCTCTCTCAAACGAAGTAATCACAGAGTTGCTTGAAATTCTTGTGAAAAATGAATTGCAAGCCCGAGTTGAACGAGGAGAAGACTGGCTATCTGATCTTCCAGCGCAGGCTGTAGCTGACATTGAATCTGCAAAGATTGTCAAACAGCAAGAAGCATACCACCTTTCCCTCATCATAGATATGGTTGGAACCGGTCAAGTTCGACCATTTGCCACCGTACTCTCAACGGGTGATGGCGTGTTACCGGTCAATCCCCCATCACACCTCTCCCAATCCTGGCTGCCACTCTACAACGCACTGAGAGAACTGCTTGTTCAAGCGATGAGTGCACTCTCAAAGGTCAATGTGATTAGAACAAAACCTGTGATTTAATCTCGGTGAACAACAACGCTCGAATTTATATCGACATTGATGAACATGTTCGATACACTGCAGAGTTTCTCATGACTCTTTTCTACAATTCTCTCAAGAAGTTTTTCAGGAACGTCTCCCTTCACATGGTAAATCATTTCAACGGTTTTGAAAACCCGAGGCGATGTTTCAGCTCGGGTACTATCAAGTTCAACCCACACCTTTGAGAAAGGACGTTCTTTGAGCCCTATAACAACATCAACAAGAGAGCACGCCCCAATCATTTGAAGAGTCACTTGCATGGGCGAGGGGCCGTTTTCCCAATCTAATTCAAGACTTTGCCCATTCGAATTTGTGCACAAAAGTCCATCGCCGCCGGTCCATTCTACTCGCCCCTGCATGGAGAGCCGTGGGGCGGTTCATTCTTGAAGGGGATGCATGTGGGTGAGACTGATTGCTATGACAGGAACACCAGTTACAATGAACAACGGTAAACTCACCATTCCAGATGACCCAATTATACACTATATCGAAGGTGATGGAATTGGAATTGATATATCCCCTGTGATGATGAAAGTCGTCGATGCCGCTGTTTCAAAAGCCTACGGCGGAGAAAAGAAGATTGTATGGTCTGAAGTACTTGCCGGCGAAAAAGCATTCAATGCAACTGGGGAATGGTTACCACAAGCGACTTTGGATGCCATGCGATCTGGGTTAGTTTCGATTAAGGGTCCACTAACCACACCTGTGGGAGGAGGAATCCGATCACTTAATGTCGCACTACGACAAAAGCTCGACTTGTATGCATGTGTTCGTCCCGTACGCTGGTATGATGGTACACCTTCTCCGGTCAAATATCCCGGTGATGTTGATATGATCATCTTCCGAGAAAACAGCGAAGATGTCTATGCTGGAATCGAATGGGAAGCCGGTAGTGACGGAGTAAAGAAACTCATCGACTTCTTACAAAATGAGATGGGAGTGGATAAGATTCGATTCCCAAACACCTCAGGGATAGGTATCAAACCCATTTCTAAGGAAGGTACTGCGAGAATCGTTCGTGCCGCATTCCAATACGCCATTGACAATGACAAAGAAAGTGTTACACTTGTTCACAAAGGCAACATTATGAAATTCACAGAAGGTGGATTTAGAGACTGGGGCTATTCGCTGGCTAAGGAAGAATATGGAGCTGTTGAAATCGATGGGGGGCCGTGGTGCAGCTTTGAAAATCCGAAGACTGGAAAGACGATTGTCGTCAAGGACGTCATCGCTGATGCCATGCTACAACAGATCATCACACGCCCTGCGGAATACTCCGTCTTGACAACGATGAACCTGAATGGCGATTATATCTCAGACGCATTGGCTGCTCAAGTTGGAGGTATCGGAATTGCACCGGGGGCGAACATCAACTATGACACAGGCATCTCAATCTTCGAGGCGACTCATGGGACAGCACCAAAATACACCGGCCAAGACAAAGTCAATCCAGGTTCAATGATTCTCTCTGCAGAAATGATGCTTCGTCATATGGGATGGATCGAAGCAGCCGATTTGATTGTCAAAGGTATGGAAGGCGCTATTTCAGCAAAGACCGTCACATACGACTTCGAACGTTTGATGGATGATGCAACACTTCTCTCATGCAGTGCCTTTGGTGATGCAATGATTTCACATATGTGAGCATCACTTCAGCCACGCATTCAAAGAACGGCTATTCTTAGCGATTCCAAAGCCGAATTGCTCTTCAAATGCTCGTGCAACCAGTGTAAAATCCCCGTCGCGTGTAGCGATGAGAACAGTTCCAAGGTCTTGAAGCGATTGGGTCGCAAGTTGCGCAGCTATACACATCAAAGTTCTATCAGGGGATTCTGGGTAGATGTCCCTACCGTCCAAAACAGTACGGGCAGGCTCCACACGACGGGTTCTCTTCATGGCGGTAATTTCTTCATAAATTTCAGAGTAATCAAGAAGGAATGATTCAATCGAATCCTTGATTTCACCGGAGTTTGCATCCGACTCAATTTCAAGGTCGAGAGGGCGCCAAGTATTGTAGTCCTCAAGGACATTATTTGTCAATTCAGTGAGGGTTTTTTCATTAAATATCTTGTCGAGTAGATCTGGGGAAACGAGAGAATCGTCAAACCGACTTCGAAGTTGATTATGTCCGGATGCAATACCAATCAATTCTTGCTTGACAACATTGGGTAGCCAAAGTTGTAATTTCTTATCCCGCGCTTTACTCAAGAGAATTTTGTGGAAACTGCCCTGCCCTTGAATGTCAAGGCTAATTTCTCCAACGAGATGTAATTTCTTAGCGATACGATCAATCAAGGCATCAACCAAGATGTTCGTATCGACAATAACCAATGGAACCAGAGAAAGATTCCGAAGATATCGACGAGATGCGTTCGGGATTTGAGATTTATTGACTGAGAAAAGCGACAACTCTGCTTGTTGTAAACTACGAATTTCGCTTTGGTTGAAATATGCACTGTTCTGAGCACGCTCAAGGAACATCAACCCATCTACTGGTCGTACCTTGGCCGCTTCGCTGGCAAGAGAATATACTTCATCAGTTGACGGTGAACCGTATTGCATCAACTGATTAAAGCGTGTGTCAAAGGTATTTTTCTGTCTCCTTCGAGTCTTGTGAAGTGAGTTTGTCGCCGCAGTCACTCGACCACAGAAAGGATCTGTCGGAAGGGGGCGTGGGTGTTCATGCGGATAGGTCTTGAGCATGTCCAGGTCATCTTCCGCATAGTATACCCGTTGAGTTTCAACCATTTCTCCTTCTTCGTTTTCTTGGGTTTCCATTCTTGTTTTCTTCACGAACTCCTTCAATAAACGAGTCGCAAGATTCGTATCTTTTGACTTCGCTGTGTATGAAACACGGAGATACAGTTGGAAGCGTTGAGTAATAGCACTCTTGAGGGCGGGTTGGGCGTCAAGTAACTCAACCGCTTCACGCCATTGCTCAGCGAATGCAAGATGAATCAAAGCCTTTCGATACAAAATGAGAGAGTGCTCATAATCAAAGTCCTCATGGTCGCCAGCCTTACGATAATCTCGTGCAGCATTCAATTCTTCTTTCTTGGATGCATAAACTGCAGCGCGGGCAAGCGTATGCCAAGGCGAGAGTGCATCGTGATTCTGGTACCACCGAACAAGAGATGGAAGACCAATATCGTGCTCCAGAACGAGATGTCGGACGCTGTGAATCATCCCCGTTGGAATCGTCGAATTGTTCAGCAGATTGTTTAACGTTGCAATGTTATCATCATCGGAATTACCATGCTGAAGCATCAATGCAACATGATTGAGACGAAGTGTCGAAATGACAGCATTAAACAAAACTCGTTCCATGATAGAGAGATCTGCCGATGCAACACTCTGTTCAAGATTTGAAAGATGGGTTGACGAAGCGATACCACTTCCACCGTCGCGCAAGGCTTGGCGAATCGGTCCAAAGGCGAGAAGCCCCTGCTTATCGAGGACAGTGGTAAGGCGCTCATCTTCGATGTTTTCTCCTTCAAACAGCATAAGCAATGCTTCAGAAGTCGAGGAAAACGATGCGGGGGCATCGACGCTGTGAATTTGTGAAAGCGCTGTTCTGCGAGCCTCCCGAACCCTCAACCAAAGATTATTATCGCTCCCAGCATCGAGTAAGTGAGATACAAGGAGTGTTTCAAATGGGTGAGAAATTGGTACAAGGTCATTTGATGTCACCATCTTTGCGAGTAAATTGAGTTCCATCGTTTGGGTATAGATGTCTATGAGGAGCGGGAAAACGCTTTCCCACGCTTCACTTGAATCATTTGAAAGATGTTTAGCAGCAAGCGAACGCACCGCTAACGAGAGCGTTTCCATCTGAATGAGCGTCACTAAGGCTCCGTCATCAAGTAGGGGTATTTGTTGAATCAACCAGTCATCAACATCATCGCTCGAGATATCTGCGAGAAGAGGAGTAAGCGTAGATAGCTCTGTGTTCTGATCGAGTTTGAGACTGGTGAGGAGCGTTATCGTTTCTTCGGTTTTACCTTCCCTGTGAAGGGCGTTCAAACGCCACCACATGAGTTTTTCAATTTGAACTGCATTTGTTGTGTTTTCCTGAAGTATATCGAGGCCTTCTGCAAGTTGTTTTGATGAAAGTTTTGACGCCTCATCTGGGGAGTTCTCCCATGCGAGGAGTTTCCGGGCTGCCGACAAGGAGTTGCTTCCTTTTGCCGTTCTTGATTTCTTCCAATCGAGAACAATGCCTTGTCGTAGTGAATGGAAATCATTCAATTGTTCTGCCAATTCAGCGTCGACGTCTTCGAGGCGTTGAAGAGCGTCGGTTGGGTCTTGATTGGATGCAATGGCGAGAAGAACACTTAGAGCGGAAGATTGGCCTTCAAGTTTGAGGAGGATATTCGCAGGTTGAAGGGGCCTTCCTGATGATAATTGAGATACAGTGTTGCGAAGAGCAACTTGTGATTCTGCATCGATGACCGACGGTGAAATATCATTCACAGCCGTAATCAGGTCATTGGAAACAAACGGATTGATGAAAGCAGATTTTAATGTTACTTTCTTTGCTGCTTTAGCCTTGCTCACTTTGGCTTTGGGGAATGCAGCGAACTGGCCAAGAAGTGCAGTACGCTGTGCGAGTTCAATCCACACAGGGTGCACTCCTTTTTCCAAGCAAGTTTCCCTTAGGGAGTTTTCTGTCACTTCCCATTGATCATCCCAATCATCTTTGTTGAGTAATTTGTGAATGAGTAAAGTAGCGAGACGAAAAGCGGCGCTGTATTCTGAAGGGAGTACCATTTCTTGAGCCGATGGGAGGAGATCCATTGGGCCTGAAGCACCCTTTCCTCCACGTCGACTGCGGCTTCGACCCCCCATTGGACGACGACGATTTGAGACATCAGAACCTTCCTCATCTGCAGCAGGTAGTTCAGTTTCTGCAAGAGCCAAAAGGAGGATTGGTCTCCATGGCTTTTCAAGCAATTGCCAATCGGCGGTTTTGACCACAAGTGATTGACGACGGGGTTTACTGACGTTGGTTTTGAAAGCAACTTCAAGACAATTTGCCATATGAGTCTCTTGCATCGCTTCCCCCCCTCTCTGGTTGGCTCAACCTACCCTCCTTCAACCCACCGGCA
>CALCOP010000182.1 GCA_937897365.1 uncultured euryarchaeote | reverse complement strand
TTACTTGGGCTTGCGATTGGCTTGGGGCGACTGTGATATCGCAGTAGTACCCTTTGATGAAATCATTCCGCGCATCCTTGATGGGACATACAAAAGCGGACTTATCATACATGAGGGCCAGTTGACGTATGTGAATGATAACCTTCATGTTCATCTTGATCTTGGTATCTGGTGGAATGAAAAAACCGGTGGATGGCCCATGCCACTTGGCGGAAATGTCGTACGCAGAGACCTTGGGCAACAAGTGATGGAAGATATCACGAAATATACCAAGATGAGCATCGAATACGCACTTAAATCTCCGGATGCAGCTCTTGAGTTTGCGAAGAAGTGGGGCCGAGGAATAGATGACGAAACTAACAGAAAGTTTGTGGGCATGTATGTCAACGACCGGACCATCGATTATCAAGAAGAAGGTCGCTCATCAGTCCGTCAATTCATTCGCGAGGGGCAACAGTTGGGCATGATTCAATCAGATTTTGACCCCGATGCAATGTCTTTTATCGGTTCGGGCGAGTGATATTATGGCGAGTGAAAACCGCAAACCTGGTGTGAGTCAATATGGGTCTGTTGACCCTGCACCTGCCGAATCAAAAGGTAACCTCGAAACTTGGTCTTCTACTCTTTGCGATGAATCTCAACCGATGTTCCAACGCATGCGCAGTGTTTTTTCACTTCGCAATCATGGCTCTGATGATGCTTGCCTCGCCCTTTGTGCCGGTTTTTCTGCAAGCAGTGCTTTGCTCAGACATGAACTCGCTTATGTTCTTGGTCAGATGCAAAATGAAGTCGCACTTCCCGCACTTATCGACCGTTTGGCTGATGTCGATGAGCACATCATGGTCCGTCACGAAGCAGCAGAGGCGCTTGGTGCTATTGGCAATCCCGATGCAAAGCCAGTGTTGAAACAATTCCTTGATGATGAAAATATAGAAGTTTCAGAATCGTGTGAAGTTGCTCTTGATTTACTGAATTGGTGTGCAACACCTGAATGGGAAAAAGCGGAATGGTGATATTTTGAACCTCAAGTTCAAAGACTCAATCCTCCTCGCATGAAACAGAGGGATTCTATGCCGCACGAACATATAACGCTCGCCCAAGCACCGAATGGTGAAATTGGCCCACGTTGTGAAAAGTGTGGAATTCGTCTTACTTTTGGAAATGCCATGGTTGTTGGCAAATATTATGTCTGCTGGGAGCACTATGTGGAACTGACCGGTGCAGATACTTCGACAACGCTTGGTGAAGCTGAAGAACGGTTCTGGATGACTGAATAATTTCAGCGTGCATTCAATAACTATCGACCACACCCGACTGACGGGGTCTTCTATGGCAGTAGGTTGGGCGAGGTTTGCACACCGATTTGGTGCATATTACCGCAGTGCCGAATTTTGGACACCTCCACGACTGAAAACACGTGAATGGATGTTCATTCCGTTTGGTGGTGCTCCCCCAATACGCCACAAAGGATTCAGTGATATGCAATCCGTTCGGCAATTTGTCACTGAACGTTCGATGCATTCTTGTTTTTATTCAACCGCATATTGGGACCGTCCTTTTGAAATGAAAATGGCGGACAAGATTTGGCGTGGTGCTGATTTAATTTTTGATTTAGACGGCGACCACTTGCCAGGAGTTACGGACAAGGATTTTCCAGGCATGCTCGAAGTAATTCATGATCAAGCATGGTCGTTGTGGAACGATTTCCTTGAACCCGAATTTGGTTTCCAGGAAAAGTATCTCCAAATCACCTTTTCTGGACACAGAGGGTTTCATTTGCATTATCGAGATCCATCACTGTTTCATCTGGATTCAGAAGCTCGCCGCGAGATGGTTTCCTACATTCGCGGCGAAGGAGTGGATGTAAAAGGTGGATTGGCGAGGTATCATGACCTTAATTCGGAAGGTTGGACGCGAAGAATACGTGACGGAATGGGTGGAATGATTGACAAATTGCGTTCGATAGATCGTAAGGATCAAGGATATAATGCTGAGTTGGACTCACTGCACCAAGGTCTACTTGGTCAATCTCAAAGAGAGGGCAGGGCGACAACGAAGGGTAAAGCTTCAATCCAGAGTTTGGCTGCAGTAGTTAACCACGATGCCCGTGCTGAAAGACTTCGCAACGGAAGCTTTGGAGTGTTGGAAAAATATGAGGGACTGTTTCTTGACCTGCTCAAGACAGATTCATCCGTTGTTCTTGGTTCTGCAGGTGAGACCGATGAAGTTGTTACTATCGATGTCCGTCGTCAAATCCGTTGGCCTACATCACTTCATGGCAAATCGGGTATGCGCGTGAGTGAATTTCCTCTTCACCGGCTTGACCCTGATGGTTCTCACCCGTACTGCCCGCTGCACGAAGCACTCGCATTGAGTACACAAGATGTTATGGAAGTTGAAATGATTGTTGACGACTCAATATCTCAGTTTGGAGACACTATATACGACAAACAATCGGGTGAAAGGTTTCAAATTCATGAAGCAGGGGCGACATTCCTCATATTGAAAGGATGGGCAAAGCTTGTTTGAAGAGAATCTTCTACTCATTATACGTCCAATCTTGAGTTGATGTGAAGGTAAGGTTCAAGACTCCACCCGCATCCAACCGTTTAGAGGTGAACCACATGGGTCTGCGCAAAGGCAAGAAAAAAGATGCTCAAACCCCCCCATCACCGGCTATGCCATTGCCTCTTCCCGGCATGCCAATACCCCCACCAGGAGCACTCCCCTCGCCGCTTCCACTGCCTGACGCTCCTGCGCCACTCCCTCTCCCAGAAGCACCTACACCACTCCCGCTGCCAGAAGCACCCACACCGGTTCCAATGACGGATGCATCTACCCCTACATCCGATGCAGAACCTGTAACTGAAGTGAAAAACGAATATGGAGAAATGTGGGCCAAGCGCTCAACAAAACCTCTTCAACAAATATACGGTCATATCGACCGATTAGCCAAAAAAGAAACTGGTTCCTTGCTTGATAGATATGCAGACCGTTTCGGACATTCTTTGGATCGTGAAATTATTGTCCTACGTAAAAAAGAGCATGACAACAAAGTATCCGAAATACGTGACGCGCCCGTTGTTGAGTTGATTGAAGATGAAGTATCTGGGGATTTACAATCACAGCTCAACGCTATTGAGAATGAGTTGAGAACTCTCAAACCTGAATATCAGGCAGCAAAAGTTGCTGGAGATTCAGAAGTTCTTTCTCAACTCCGACCAGTCCTTGAGAGTTTGATGTCTGAACGTAAATCAATCAAGGCCATGATTGAGGAATCTGTCGAACCAACAGTTGCCGAAGAAGCTGTTGAATCCGAAACATCCTCTGAGCAAGACGATTTGTTTGGTGCATTTGTTCGAATTGTTGATGATTTACTTGGCTCTCAACTACCTGAAGACATCGTAACGAGTTTCATTCAAAGTGAAGAATTTTCCATTTATCAGCAAGTCGGTGAAAATCCACTCGAAGCAGATGAAGACATGAGGGCTCTGTTTGTTGCGATTGTTGACGAACAGTTAGGCAATATGAGTGCTGAATCTGTGACAGAGTTTACTCAAACAGAAGAATTCGGTATATACGAATCGATTGCAACACTTTACCAATAGATATGAGGATGTGGATATATGGGATTACTTGACAAGGCAAACGACGCAGGCACGAAATCTAAACCAGCTGCAAAGGCAGTCGCTAAGGCTAAACCTGTTGCAAAGGCAAAGCCTGTTGCAAAAGCAAAACCTGTTGCAAAGGCAAAGCCAGTCGCAAAGGCTGTAGAACAACCTGCCCCAGTCGCTGCAAAAGTTAAGGCGGCAAAACCGATGAAAGTGAAGACTGCTCCTGCTGGCCTCCCGGAAAACTTTGAAATTGCCTCTCCAAATGCTCGACGGATTGCTTGGTTTGTTAACTTCGTCGTCAATCTCGGACCAATTTTCGCCTTCCTTTTTTCTGTTGCTATTCTTGATGCATTCACTACAATTTTCGCCCTTATTGCATTGGCTGCACTTATTTTCAACCTCATCGTCATACCGATAATGTCTGGACGAACACTTGGAAACTTCATTTCACGAACGAAGAATATCAAATCAGATGCTCGTAAACCAATTTTCCTCCATGCGCTCTTAGTTAACTCAACAGGTATATTTGCACTGATAGGAATTGTGTTTTTGATGGTTTTTGCAGGTTCAATGTTTACTGAAAATGGTAGTGCACAAATTTGGGCTTCCATTTGGTCAATACTGGGTCTTGTCTTCATTGTATTGTACTTTGTTGATACTTCGATGAAGCGTAGCAGTGAGATGCGTCAGGGCCTTTACGATTCTATGTTTGGTGCATTCCTCGTGAAGCACGTCCCTGCTGAAGGTGAGGTATCCACAGGATTCATTGGTAAACTCGAAAATATGTCGTCATATGGCGATCGTTACACGCAGCGCAAGGAAGAAAAACTTGCTAAAAAGGCTCAGAAAGAAGCAGAAAAAGCAGCAGTCGAGGAATCAGATTCGAATGAGAAAGAAGATGAAACCAAGGATGAAGCAGAGTCGAAAGATGAGCCTCAAAAGAAACCGAATACGGCTGCAAAGAAAGCAACTCCAAAGAAAGCAACTCCAAAGAAAGCAACTGCAAAGAAAGCAACTGCAAAGAAAGCAACCAAGTAGGCAGATTTTTCCTCTTCGTGCCATATGTTATTCACATCACGATGGTTACGTTTTGGGCTTTGGATTGCACTTTCTTTATTCTCAAGTCTATTGTTCATCTACCCTCCCTTCTTCGAGTCACGTCTCATTTGGCTCCCGCTTGTACTTCTTTGTTTTTTTAATGCCTACATCGAATTCATTGTAAGCGCTTTATTTATCTCACCAGGCCGTCCAAAACCATCATTACAATCCGATGAATGGGAATCACACATACTTACGAAAAACTCGCAATCAATCCACCTTCAAGTCTACAACCAGTCTGACACCGCACCACTGATTGTATTTATCCATGGGTGGAGGGGCTCATCAGCCTCCGTATTTGATCGAGCTCAATGGTTTATTGAGAAAGGATGGCACGTTGCAATATTCGAATTGCCAGGTCACGGCATGTCATCACCGTTGTCCAGATGGAACGCAATATCTGCATCAAAGGAAATCCAATACCATCTTGGAATGTTTAACGAGATTATCGATTCGCATAAGGTCTCTGATTTCTTTTTGTATGGGCACAGTATGGGTGGTTATCTCTGCACTCGTATTTCAAAAAATCCTGAAATGATTCCATTTGGTTTACCTATTCGCGGGATAATTCTTGAATCACCACTCTTGCTTTATTCTAACATATTGCTTGAGATTAGTGACGAGTTAAGAATTCCTATGTTCCTGCGACCACTGCACTTGAAACGTGTATTTCGGGATGTGAAATTGATGCATCCTGAAATTCAGGAATCAGATGGCCTTGAACAATTCGACATACCTGCATGGGGGTTGCCCTCATCACCCACCCTCTGCCTACAAGCAATGAACGATTCACGTTTGGGCCGTGATCATTATGATGCTGCCGTATGTCACTTCACTGAAAATCCAAACTTCTCGCATCACTTGATAGAGAGTTTAACGCATGCAGGGGCACGTCGAAACAAAGATCGAGAAGACATCCTCCTCAAATGGCTCAAACAATTTGACTCACTCTTGCTCAAGTAGATCGGCTTGTTGTTCTCGCGCAAGTTCGCGCATATCGTCGACTTCATCGAGTTCGTCGACAATCTCTTCACCGAGCAGAGTTTCAAGTACATCTTCCATAGTGACAAGCCCAGCAACGCCACCAAACTCATCTTTTACAAGTGCAAACTGTTGGCGTTTTTGCAAAAACATGTCTAATGCCTCGTCGACATTTGAATCCATTTGAATTGAAATAACTGGTTTCTTAAAATCGCCCATCGTTAGATCCCATTCGTCACGGCTTGCAGCCATGAGGATTTCTGAACGAATTGCTATGCCGGATGCATCGTCTATTGATTCATCATACAATGGAATCCGTGAAACTCGGATTATTTTGTGCTCTTCGAGCACTTCTTTAACCGAGCTTGATGAACTGAAAGCAGTCATTACGACACGCGGTGTCATGACTTCTGCAACTTTTATTTCCCTCAGGCGCAGCAAATTATGGATGACCGTTTCCTCATCTTCCTCCAAAATCCCCTCTTCTTCACCAAGGTCTGCAAGGGCAGCCACATCATCTCTTGTAACCAGTGATTGTGATCCTTTTGGTAAGATTGACTTTAACATTTGAATTGGGATAATAAGGAAAACAAGTGCACCAACAATAAGTGATAGCATTCTACCAGTGAGGGGGGCAAGTTGCTTCCAATAAGCCGTCCCCAGAGTTTTTGGAATTATTTCAGATAAGAAAAGAACTGCGAGGGTGAGTATTATTGAAGCAACAGTGAGCGATTCTTCACCGTAGATCATTTGGACTTGAGAACCTACACCGGCTGCCCCCATCGTGTGAGCAATCGTGTTTAGCGTGAGAATTGCAGTAAGTGGCCGAACAGCATCATCATCTTTGAGCTTATTCCACATCTTTCCAAGTTTCGATTTTTCTTTTTCGAGAACAGCGATATAAGTATGTGGAATCGACAAAACTACGGCTTCTAAAATTGAACATAGAAAAGACACGCCAAGTGCTAAAGTGATGTAGAATACAAGGAGAGTCATACTCCCCTCACCAGTTGCGTTGATTGTGCTTCCCACTGCAGAAATGAATACATTTTCCATATATTTTCAAATTCCCCTGACCGTCGGGTGTAAAGTGTGCTAAATGCTTTTGGTTATTGAAAATGACCCTTCTGCATAAGTCAAAGTTCTGCTCTTTACGATATGTTTCATGGGTGAAAGTCAAGAGCAGAGTCCATTTCCCCAATCTTGGGGGCCCATATGTCGAACGAGCACGTACTGATTTGTGTTGCTTGGCCATACGCAAATGGCCCCCTGCACCTTGGGCATGTCGCTGGTTGTTATCTGCCACCGGACATCCAAGCGCGATTTGAACGTTCAAGAGGAAACCGCGTGCTGATGGTTTCAGGCTCCGATGAACACGGCACACCAATTACCGTCTCTGCAGAGCAAAACTCAACCACTCCACAGGCCATCGTTGATGAGTACCACCAATTAAACAAAAAGGCCCTTCTTGACCTTGGCTGCACATGGGAGCCGAATATCGATGTTCGGGGTATAGAATTTGGCGGTTCTCTGTTTAATCGCACGACGGCTCCTCGTCACAAGGCGATTGTACAGGACAATTTCAACAAACTCATGCGTGCAGGTCTTTTTGAAACCAAGATTATGGAGCAATATTACGAGCTCAATGAAGACGGCGGTGGTAGATTTTTACCTGATCGATATGTTGAGGGCACTTGCCCATCCTGTGGAGAAGATGGTGCAAGAGGCGACCAATGTGATTCATGTGGTGCTACATACGAGTCGGCAGAATTGAAAAATCCTGTTTCCAAAATGAATCCTGGTGCCAAAATCGAAATACGTAATACTGAGCATCTCTTCTATCGCTTAGATTTATTTCAAAATGCGCTTGAAGAGCATGCTAAGGAACAGCACGGTGTGTGGAAATCAAACGTGCGTGCAATGACCAAACAATGGCTCGACATGGGGCTACGTCCGCGAGCAGTCACTCGCGACCTTTCATGGGGTATACCGTTGCCAATGCAAGATGCGAAGTGGGACGGAAAATGTGTTTATGTTTGGTTTGAAGCGGTGCAAGGCTACTTGACATGCGCACGAATATGGGCGGAAGATTATGCGAAAGACCATCTCGATGGAGATGATGCTTGGAGAAAATGGTGGTGTGTTGCTGAGGATGGAACAAAACCACGTCACTTGTATTTCCTCGGCAAAGACAACATCCCGTTTCACACTGTAATTTGGCCTGCTCTCATCATGGGATTAAACCACGCCAACAAAGGACTGAATCTTAACGACGCCATCGATTTACCAGGCATCGGTGATTTCTCACTTGAAACAAATGTACCGGCGATGGAATATCTCATGTTAGCAGGTGGGCAATTT
>CALCOP010000181.1 GCA_937897365.1 uncultured euryarchaeote | reverse complement strand
ATACTTACTGAACTTGGTATTGCCATCGGCCTTCCGTGGGAACCGAGCCGTGAAGCATACATGTTCTGGAAGTAATCACACTTTGCCTAATGTGATTTTACATCCTACGCCCCATTCTTGTTCCTGCATTGCCTTGACGGTTGCATCTAATAAGTCATCTTCGGGCGTACGGATACGTAACGGTTTGTCATGCCAGGCAACCGATATATTTACTCCATCATAATTCCAATTTTCCAATTGAATTATTGATTTTTCAATTGAAATATTTCTTATTCCTTCTCCAATTGGAATTTCAATTTTTCTTGGATTGAGATGCATGCCCATTTGCAGTGCTTTTTGGATGGATTCTTTCGATGTCCACAACTCAATAGCATGTGAAGGGTTTTGACGAAGCCAATCCAATTCCTCACCTCGTGCCATCAAATCAAAAGCATTCTCTGCAATCCCTCTGTCGGCGGGTTCTGCGTCAATTCCAATCGACCAGTCATGCTCTATCAGTGCAACATAAGCCCAATCCGCTGCATGCCCAATGCTGATAGAGGGGAGCGGGGTATTAAGCCAGACACCCGGAAGGTAGGAAAGTACAGGGGCACGAAGTTCTGTACGTTTGACTTCAATTTGATTTGAATTTACACCCCATTGATCGAGTGCTTGAGCTAAGAGCCAACGACCGGTCAAATGTTCTCTTCGCCTTTTTTCCACTGCAAAGGTTGCGACTTCATCGACCGAAGCGAGCGACACCTGATCGAATTCAAATGAGGAAATCGGGCAGCGTAAGCACAATGAACGAACCGGAAGAGGAAATGGAGGAAGAAGTTCCTCAATTCTCATCAACTCACCTCAGCGTTCAAGCGTGAACATTTGGTCTTCTGGTACTGGAGCCATACTTTTGAGACGCAAACCTTTGAGAGCCAATACTGGTGCATCATCTTCACCAACAAGAACAACATCATGAACCGTAATCCCTGCATCCTCGACCGCAATACGCAAACTTCGCATTCTCAATACCTCATTTCTATCAGGAACTCGAAGCATAGATGACCACTCAATTCCAACGGGCAGAGAAGAGAAACCTTCGGATTCCATTGCCACGAGACCCGCATTTTGGAATCCAGCCTCAATAAGCATCGGTAGGGATTCTAAGAGAACGGATTCACCATTACTTTCAAATTCAAATTGCCCAGTAATCGGCAACTGGTGTCGCATCAAAGCAATGCCATCTGCGCCAGGCATCTGCTCATCACCTATTCCACGTAATACGCCACCATGCGATTGGAAACGCGGACCGTGGAAATAGCGGCGGTAGATGAAGGATGGCAATTCACTCAACTCGCCTGAAGCCGGTGTCCCAAGCTGAGGTAATGAATCGACTTCTGATTGCAAGAATGGACCAAGGTCATCTCTTCTCTCAACCACTCTGACAATCGCTTTGTGATGCTCCCGTTCTCCAAAGACTTCTCCTTTCGAATTGGATAAATCTGATAACAAGCGACAGGCAATCCAACTCATGTCTCCATCTCCTCGAATTAATTCAGCATGAACTCTCAATGTCATTTCACCTTTCAAAAGTTTCACAGGAAGGCCAAATGTCACGTCTTCAAATCCTGCAAGGCAGGCAGAAGGGCGTAGTAACAGAGCATTCTCTGCGAACATTTCGAGCGCCATTACACCGGGATGATAAGGCACACCTTCGATGGCGTGGTCTGCGAGGAATGGATGTTGTGCAACAGAGAGTGTGGTTTGCGTTGTCAAAGACTGACGTTCATCAACCTTGAGCACCTTATCGATAAATGGGAAACGATACGGGTCTGCGATGATACCAGCCATGTCTGGAGGCAGACGAAGTGGGGCTTCACGGAATGCATCAAATGCATCCATCGTTCCAAGATTCCCACACCCCAGAACACGACGCTTCCCACCTTGCAGTGCTTCTCCAACAAAGATTTCCACACCTCTTTCTACAGAAATTGTGTCGATTCCTGCTGCATCAAAGACCGCTTGGAAAGAACCACGAGTTGCCATACCGACATCTCTCCAGCCCGTCCAAGCAAGGGCAACACCTCGACAAGAGCCGCTTGCTGTCAATCGTGCCATTTCTGCATCAAGAACACTGTTGGCGGCGGAATAGTCTGTCTGACCATTATTTCCGAAGCGTCCAGAAACACTGGTGAAACATGAGGCAAAACGAAGCTCGCCTCTTGATGCTTCCATAGCAGAGACAAGCGATTGCCATCCATCTATTTTCACTCGAATCACTTTATCAAAGACATTGTAATCCTTTGATGCAACTAATTTGGAATCTTCAAGACCTGCTCCATGTATAAGACCTGTAATTGGGCGTTCAAACGTCGAACCAAGTTCTTTCATTCTTGCAGAATCCATCACATCGACGGAATGATATGAAGCAGTATTTCCAGTTTCTTCTATTGTTTTGATAGTAATGTAAACGTCACGACTTCGAGTAAACTTCTGCCAAGCATTATTCCATTCGACCATCGTCACTTTACCCGAGTCACTTGCAGAAATGAGTTCTTCTCGAAGAGTTGCTTTTTGCCTATTGAGTTGATCATCAGACCATTCAACCCAAGATTCGGTTTCTTCCAACAATTGAGAACGTCCAAGCAGAGCGAAATGGGCACCTGCGTTGAGCGAATTACATGCGACACCAATCACTGAAGCTGCTGTAACTCCAGATCCTCCGCCCGAAACAAGCCAGGTATCATCAGACTGCAACGGAGTTGCTTCTGCCTCTAAGTCTTCAGCAAAAGCCACAAGTGTCCAACGGCGGCCGTCACGGTCTAATCCAACTTCGACCTCTCCACCAACTTCAAACAAGTCAGTATCGATACGCTCAGCAGCCTCATCTGCGTCGAGAATGATTTCAGGATGAAGGTCAAGGGCACGCATACGAATATGCTTCTGTTCGAAGAAATATGATTTGGTAATGCCTGATGCAGCACATTGAACTGAATTGAAGCGCTCACCGATATTTCCATGCCGACCATCCAGTGCAGTTATTGAGGCAACAAGGCCCTTTTCACGAGAAGTAAATGTTGCATCCAGTCCTTGTAATAACGAGAAATAACCATGTGCAGAAAGAGCGATTTGCGATGAGGGTTGTGTATCATCGCTCCACGCTGCTCCTGCGAGTTTCAAAGGCGACATGTGGACCAAACCGGCCACATCGAATTGTTCGAGTTCTTTGCACACCATGGCGATATGTTCGGAGTTAGCGGGGTCGGCACGATACACCGTTCGACCCGCTTCCTGATGACTTGACATATCTCGAATTTCACTTTCAAACCCTACACGAACTGCACGCATTCCTCTGGCTTCTACACGTTGACAAAACGCTTCTGCAATTCCCCAACCATCATCGGTTACGACAAGAGTGCCGTCGAGTGAAAGTAATTCGCCTGTTCCTGAACATTCTTCAACCTCAACCTGCCATCTTCGGCATTTTTCTTGACGTTGTTCAGACTGCTTAGGAGCTTCAACTTGAACCACAGTCGCAGGTTCTGATTCCGAAACAACAGGTTGTTCAGAAGTAATTCCACCTTTCATACGGATGATATACGATGTGAAGTGATTCAAAGTGGGATGATCTGAAAGGACAAATTCTTCATCGACTGGAAGTTGGAAAATATCACGGACGTCGGCCATAATTTCAGCCTGTTTCACAGTGTCAATTCCCAACTCGCCTTCCAGG
>CALCOP010000180.1 GCA_937897365.1 uncultured euryarchaeote | reverse complement strand
ATGAAGAGAATGAAAGATATCAGTGCGAAAATCAAGAAGATGAAACTTTCCGAAGATTCGAATACTGAACTCAAAGAATCACGAGAGGCTTTACGTGTTGCAATGGAAGCACAAGAAACCGCTCACAGTGCAGTAGAACAGGCTGCTGAGGCTGCTCAAGAAGCACATGACTTGATGCTCCAGTGGAATAAGGAAGTTGATAATCAACGTGAAAAAGCAGAATCTGCGCACCGAAAACTCCGTGCTTCAAAGAAGGACGCCGACAAGAACCACCGCGCTTACATCGTCTCGCTACGATGTTTGCACTCGATTCAAGACATGCTTCGTGCAATGCGTGGCGCAAATGCTGGAGAAGGTCAGCGACCGGCCGCTCGTGTTGAAGTTCAAGATTTGATGAGCAAATTGATGTCCGGTGATACACTCTCTACTGAAGAATTGATGCAACTTCAGCGTTATGACTGATGTTTATCACTCCGATGAAATGAAAGACCCCCCCTACTACACATCGACTATCGAGGGATTCCCATGCTGTCGAAAGATGAAATTGCAGCCATTGTTGAAGACTATGACCGAATGAAACTTCGCATCGGAATGACCGCTTCTCATTCTGCATTGGATATTTGCGATGGAGCTATTGAAGAGGGCTTTCCTACCGTCGCTTATTGTAAGGAAGGACGTCATAAGACCTATGCGAACTACTTCAAGGCTCAGCGCTCATCTTCAGGACGAGTGGTTCGTGGAATGGTCGATAAAGCCATTGTTATGCCTTCATTTAATGATGTCATGAATGCGGACATGCAGGAAGAAATGCGCAAGCGAAATGTCGTTTACATTCCGAACCGTTCCTTCACTTCGTATTCAACAATTGAAGATGTGGAAAATACATTCAAAGTTCCTTTGTTTGGTTCACGAAACATGCTGCGCATGGAAGAGCGAACTGAAGAGCAGGATTACTACTGGATTTTGGACAAGGCCGGTTTGCCCTATCCAGAAGCAATTGCTGATCCACAAGATATCGACTGCTTAGTCATCGTCAAGTTGCATCATGCGCAAAAGAAATTGGAACGCGGTTTCTTCACGTGTGCATCTTATCAAGAATACCAAGAGAAGTCACAAGCTTTGCTTGCTGAGGGCGTTATTGATGAAGCATCATTGGCAGGCGCTCGAATTGAACGCTACGTTATCGGCCCTGTGTTCAATCTCAACTTCTTTTACAGTCCACTTGCAGAAGAGGGAGAAAAACTTGAGCTCCTCGGCGTCGATTGGCGATTTGAATCCTCTCTCGATGGTCATGTCCGTTTGCCGGCTCCACAACAAATGACCATGCCTCTTCACCAACAAATCCCAGAAATGACCGTGGTTGGCCACAATACAGCAACCATTCGAGAATCACTGCTTGAGAAAGCATTTGAACTCGGTGAAAAGTTCATCACTGCAAGTAAGGAACATTACGACCCAGGAATCATTGGCCCATTCTGTCTACAAACCTGCATTGACAAGGATATGAATTACTAC
>CALCOP010000179.1 GCA_937897365.1 uncultured euryarchaeote | reverse complement strand
TGGAGATAATGCCATGTCAATCCCCGCTTCAAAGCTGTTCAATTGAACCAGTGACCCATTGTGCATCATTCGATTCAGCAATCTGCGACCGCCTGCTTGAAGAATAATTGTCAGATCCGGCGCGGGGATATTCGCGTACAATCCTTCAATCCACGCTCCATCTCCGCCACGAATCTGCTCTCGGATAAGTGGTGTAAGCGTGTAACGGTCCGCGATGACAACAAACCCTGCATCAAGGAGTGGTTGCAGTTCATGGATAATTTGGTCGTGCAAATCGGTAGCATACAGCAAGGCGCGAGTCCGCCAATTCAACTGATGCAATTCATCTGTGTTGGCTTTGATAAGTTCCCCCATTAATTCCGAGCGGGCGAGGCCGACCGTTGCAACAGCCACTCCATGGGCTTCAAGGCGTTCGGTTAACAAACGGGCATGCAAGGACCGTCCTACATAATCGGGCCCTTCAATGACAATCAATTTCCCTTGAGTCGACATTACATGCCCTCCTTCTCAAAAGTCTTCCAATCGAATGAAGAACTGCGTATCGTTTCAGCCATTCTATCCGTTTCTTCAATTTTGTCGATTTCTTTGAAATCGATTCTCTGGTTGATGATTTCACGAACTCTTGTTTGAACTTCAGCCACACTTCCGACAGCATCGACTCGTACGATGCGTTCACTTTCAACCAACTCATCGTAAATATTTTTTATTTTTCCTTGGAGGATTTTGTAGGATTCAAACGGGTCGTGTGTCCAACCCATGTCAAGTCCAGCCTCGTACCACTTTAATGTCGGCCGTCCTTTGACAATCCTCGTATATCCAACCTCGGGCGGTATGTCAAAATACAGTGTTAAGTCCGGCTCAGGAGCGAATGAATAGTTACTTTCTATGATGTCCCTCTCAACCTCTCTCGCTCCATCTCTTGCCATCGCTGTAAACTTGTATCGATCGCAAATGACAATCCCTCCAACCTCGAGCATTGGCTCAATTTGTTTGGCCCACCGGTCTGCAAAGTCGGCAGCATGAATGAGGTGAAACGTCATTGGCTTCAGCCGTTTTGTTTCTTTTCCAATCTTGGTTGCGTTTTTGACTGCAGGACTCGAATTCCATTCTGTGTGGTGAACAGGGAGCCCTAAAGCACGAAGCCAATTGAAGACAAGTTGGGCTTGGGTGGATTTACCACTCCCGTCCATCCCCTCGACAGCAATCAAGATGCCTCGCTTCATAATGAGGTGCTTCCTGTTCACCTATATTTGACCTACCACGGCACTTTTTGTTCAAAGAACCGAGGCTTTGATAACCCATTCTACCATCGCCAAAGTATGAAGCAGAAAAAAATGATGTCATTTTTCCTCGTCTCATTATTTCTTATGTCGGGATGCCTTAATTTCGCAGACCCGAGCGTAGATGTTCCCGATGTTGAGTTACCTGATGATTGGACTGATATTCCACAGCGCAGTATTGCTAATCCACATCTGTCTCAATACGCCGACTGTGAAGATCTTGAAGCTTCGTTAAAACTCTCGATTGAAGAAGAATACAGAATTCAACTCCTCCAAGCTGTCGATGAAGAGTATTACTCCGGCGGCGGGATGTGGTTGGAAGACGACATGGTGATGGCAGATGGGGCTGCTGAAAGCTCCTCGAACAGTGGCGCTACAGCAACACCCCGTCGACAAGAAGGCACCGATTTTTCAGGTACAAATAACCAAGAACAGGGCGTGGATGAAGCAGACTTTGTCAAAACCGATGGATATTTCATCTACTTTTTGAACGGTAAGATACTCGAAATATTTGGTGTCCCAACCTTCGGTGAATTGACCCATCTTTCATCAACGCATATTGAGGGCACCCCGCAATCAATGATGCTTGATGGAGACCGTTTAGTCGTCATTTCAACCGTTTCCTCGTGGAATATTCCTCAGAGTGACGCTCTGTCTTCAGCCATGGGGTGGGATGATAGTTATGGTTCATGGAGAGCATCCAGTCTCACCAAGTTCACAGTTTTAGACGTCACAAATCGTTCATCTCCTGAAGGAGGTAAAGAACTGTATCTTGAAGGATATTATATGACTGCACGAGAAGTTAATGCTACTGTACGAACTGTAACACACGCCTGGCTCGACATTCCCGATGTGAAAAGTTGGCTCGATTTGCCAAATGGCTATTGGGACTTGGACTATGAAGACCCCCTTCGACGTGAAATTCGAGAAAAGGTTGCTTACCAAACCATGCTTGAAAATCGCATTACCCTCGACACATTATCTCTTGAAGACATCCTGCCAAAAGTGTATGAGCGTGCCAATGGGCTAATCACGACTCACACCATGAATGATGGGCAATGTGCTGATTTTGTCGCACCAGAAGACGGTTTAAATCGTGGATTTAACAGTATTTTCACCTTCGACCTTTCCAGTGAAAACTTTGAATTTCAAGCAGATCACATTGTTGGAAACTATCCTACAGTATATGCTTCTGCGGACGTTCTTATCTTGACTGAAAATGCTTGGGATTGGTGGTGGTTCTGGGCGAATGACGGAATGCATGAGGCTACAAACATCCACTCGTTTGACATTTCAAACCCCGGCGACACTCTTTACACAGGCTCTGGCCGTGTTAATGGAACCATTCTCAATCAATTTTCGGTTTCTGAATATGAGGGGGTTGTTCGGGTAGCAACAACATCTGGGCAATGGGCTCGCTGGTGGATGGAGAATCCAGAACCGATGAGTTCCAGTGTTGTGACATTTACTCGAAGTGTTGATGTAGACACAGATTCGCAAATCCTTACTGAAGTTGGCAGGGTCGATAACATCGCCCCTGAAGAACGGATTTGGAGTGCAAGATTCGATGCAGATCGCTGCTACCTTGTCACATTCAGGCAAATTGACCCGTTGTGGGTGATTGACTTGTCAGATGAGGCCAACCCGACAATACTCGGCGAACTTGAAGTTCCCGGCGTCTCAACATACATCCATCCATTATCGAGAAACCATTTGCTGACGATTGGTATGGGCCCAGCGAATGCAGACGGTACAGGACTTGACTGGTCAAGCACACGTCTTTCACTTTTCAATATCAGCGACCCCACTGCGCCCGCAGCTGCAGACCATCTAACGCTTGTTCCTGTGGCAAATCCGAATGATAATGCGTGGGTTTGGTCGTATTCGGAAGCCTCCTACGAGCACAAAGCATTTCAGTACTGGGCTCCAAAAGGGTTGTTAGCAATTCCCCTTTCAACATATAGGTATCACAGTTGGACCGACTCAAATGGCGGGTACCATTGGAATTACCAATACATCTCCAAACTTGTTTTGGTGAATGTTTCTGAAGAGACAGACAACCTTTCAGTCTATGGAACAGTCGATCACTCGCACCTCTATGACAGAGGCGCAAACCAGGATTGGTGGAATCAATACAACATTCGTCGTTCAATCTTTATGGGCGATTTCGTCTACGCGCTTTCCTCAGCAGGAGTTACTGCAACCAACCTTACTTCGATGAACGAGAGTGCGAGTGTAGAACTGGCGTATGTCAATCCGTACAACACTTATTATTACGACGATAATGTTGTTGTTGAAGAGACTGAAAGAAGTGAAGACACGTCTTCAGGTGATGGTGGCGAAGGTAGCAGTGGCTCCAGCAGTAGTTCGGGTCAATCCGAACCAGCGCGTGATTAATGTGAATTGGATTGGAAGAGATACACTGATTGGGTATTGCACAGAATTAAGTATCGCCTTCACAAGTAAAGTATCATGGTCGATTTTGAGCTTAGTGAAGAGCAGGAAATGCTGGCAGAACTCGCTCGAGATTTCGCAGATCAAGAATTGATTCCAAATGCCGAGGAGTGGGATAGAAACGGGGTTTTTCCTGAAGAATCAATAAAGAATGCTCGGGAATTGGGATTGCTTAACTGTACAATTCCTGTTGAGTACGGCGGTTTGGGATTATCATTTCTTGATGAGGTTATTATCAATGAGGAACTTGGACGAGGCGATCCAGGATTTGCCACAATTACCGGCGTTACAATGCTTGCTTGCCATCCAATTATTTACGGAGGTACAGAACAGCAAAAAGCTGAATTTTTAGGACGGGTTTGTGAAGGTGAAATCTCAGCATATTGCGTTACAGAACCCGGTGCAGGCTCGGACGTCCGGGCGATTACCACGACTGCTACATTGGATGGTGAATACTATGTCCTCAACGGTTCTAAAATGTGGATTGGAGGCGCAGGCCATGCAAATTGGTTCTACGTTTTAGCGAAAACAAGCAATTCAGATTCATATGATTCATTGAGTGGATTCTTGGTTGAGGCAGACTCCATTGGATTAGAAGTTGGTAAAAAAGAAGAGAAAATGGGACAGCGTTCCTCGGATACGCGTTCTGTAACGTTCAATGATGTTAAAATCCCAAAAGCGAATCTTGTTGGCGGAGTTGAAGGAACCGGTTGGCTTCAAGCAATGGTTGCCTTTGACCGCTCTCGCCCTATGCTTGCATCGCATGCCCTTGGAAATGCGAGAGGTGCGATGGAAGAGGCTTGGAAATATTCCAATGAGCGGAAGTCGTTTGGCAAACCTATCTTTGAACACCAAGCGATATCCTTCATGTTGGCCGACATGAGTACGAAAATCGAGGGAGCGAGATTACTGGCATACAAAGCTGCACATATGTTGGATAAAGGAGAGAGGGCCACTTTAGAATCGGCACACGCGAAAAGATATGCAGCAGATATAGGCATGGAAGTAACGACAGATTCAGTACAAATTTTCGGAGGTTATGGCTATTCGGAAGAGTTCCCAGCGGCGAGAAGAATGAGAGGGGCGAAAATCTACCAAATTTTTGGCGGAACGAGTCAAATTCAACGACTTATTATCGGAAGAGAACTCAACAAAAATTTCCAGTGACACATTATTGATCACTCAGATTCGTTTTGTTCATGTTCGAGAATATCTTGGTTCGATTTTCTGAACATTAACAATCCAAGTAATGCGGCTGCTGAAACTCCGGTAAACATGCCAATGTAGAGCAACATTGTTTCAGGAGAGAAACTCGAATCCTCTGAAGGTGTGTCATCTTCAGCCTCCTCATCACTGTTCACGCCAAATTGACTTCCGATAGCAGGGGCGTTTGGTTCAACATGTTCGCTCGTATCTGCGAGCAATCGTATCGTCCCGTTCACGACCGTGTTGTCTGAACGGATGTCCTGGTATGAATAATTGCCAACCGTCCAATTCATGTCGAAAATTACCATGAAACTTGTTGAGCAATTTGAGTCTATCTTGGTGTTGTTTTCGTCGCGTTCACAATACGCTTGCAATTCGCCAGAATCCCAATCGAATGTTCCGTTATACAAACCGTCACCATCATGGTCATACACCAAACGATGTGTTTGATTTGAGCTGTTATCGGTGTTGTGCCAAACAATAGAATCGTTCTGAATAATTTCTGGACTGGTCTGTGAGAATCCATTTTCTTGAACGAGAACCGTGAATGAACTTGCCGTATGACCTTGTACTGGTGTAAGAATTGGACTCGTAACAAAGGAAAGCAACACTGCGATGGCCAAAACCCGCATTCTTACATCCATATTCTTCAATGAAAGCCCCCTGTAAATAAATAATCGCAACATACGATTCCTCCATCAGTTCAAATAATACCGTCTTTACCCGACCTTTATGCTTAAGCAACGCTTGACCAGAGATTCTCATGCTGCAGACCAAATACTCGTCTATGCTATGGTTGGATTAGTTTGTGTCAGTTTTCTCTCAATTGGTGCATATATTGTCATGTTGAGTGACGATGAAACCTCCTCTTCCACTGATGAAGAATCGGTATGGGTTGACCCTGTTGTTGAGATTGAAGATGAACAACACAGCCACACTGATTTACTGGCCCACCGATTGCAGACCGACAATATGCTCCTCATCGATTACCACAATCTCAATTGTGATGGCAATGTTGCCCCTCCTGCCGAACTTGACAACGTCGCTGGCCGCCCATGTTATCCAGAATACAAGAACGTTGGACCAACGCCGGGCGACTCTTCGGAGATCTCCATTGAAGGCAATTTCATGGAAGATTGTGTCAAACATCCTGATGGAACAGGCGGTTGCTATGCGTACGTTTCTTCATACAACCAGTTCGAAATTTTGGACATTTCCAAGCCAAATAACATCACACTCCTCTCCACCTATTATGCAGAGGTTGGACGAATGATTGACATCAAAGTAACACCAGACAATAATTGGGTTCTCGTTAACCACGAATTGACAAACAGTGATCTTGACCCTATTCCTCAAGACGATGATGCAAACAGTGGTGCGAACCGCCTCGATGTCATTTCCGTTGCCAATAAGAATGAACCAATCAAGGTTGCAGAGTGGAACAATCCTCCTGCAGGTTTCCACAACCAAGACATGCACGTTGACTGCGACTGGGAGCCAGCTAATCCATTGTGGGCGGCTGAAGAGTGCCATTTGTTCCTGTATGGGGCCGACCCCTACCCTGAAATGGTTGAAGGAGATTCAGGAACATTCTACAAAGGAACTCAAATTTTCTACGTTCCGCTTGGATTTGAATCTTGGAATCCTCTGTCAACCGACGAACAGCAAAACGACAGCCGTCAGATTCTGCGTTGGGGTGGATATTCACCTGAACCTGAAACCACTTGTGGCGGTTCAATCTTCAACCACGACAACGTCTTCCACATCCATCCAATCACAGGACAGAAACTCCTCTATGTCTCTTACTGGGATGCAGGTCTACGAATTGTTGACGTATCTAATCCTCCGAATATACCTGACCCGGAAGGTGTCGCTTGGCCTCAAAATAACGAAGTTGGCCGTTGGCTCGGCTGCCCAAGTGCAAACGACGGCTGGTACGGTCCAGATGGTGGCGGTCATGCAAACATGTCTTCTGAAGAATGGGGCGGAAGCAGTGGTGCACTCAACGGTAATGGGTGGATTCACTATGCAGTTCCATACGACCACTTGCTGTGCAATGGCGCTAAAGAGACTGACCCTATGGAAACTTGGGATGCTGAATGTGGAACTGGACCGAGTGATGCTGAATATGGTATCAATTGGCGACACCTCACCATGATTGCCCCTGAATACGGCACCAATACAAACCACACTGGATACATATGGACGATTGATACGACAGATCCGGCCAAACCGTTTTTGGTGAGCAAGTGGAAACTTCCAGGCTCAAGTATTCTCCCAGATGGAACCGAACATCCACATCATTACATCCCGGGTGGTTATATCTACAGCCCACACAACGGGGATACTGGAACCAATGGACACGTATATTGGACGCACTATCACGCAGGCAATTGGGTGACTGACCACAGTGATATTTGGCAAGATATTGAATGGGTTGGTGGTGTGCCTGCTCCTGAAATCGGCTATCCAGCTATTGCACAATTGGCTGAAACGAAAACCATGGGTTACTTCTTACCTTCTGGTCCAACATGGATGGATAATCCGAAGGAAACGCTTGGCTACGATATGGCAGATTGCTGGGCATCATGTATGATTCCGTTTGATTGGGGATTACAGTATGACCCTCGAGGTTATCTGTTCATCTCTGAAATGGTCTCGGGAGTATACGTCGTGCAGATGGATGAGGACAAGAACCCAGAGTTTGTTTACCCTGCATTGTATCCAACCGATGATTAAACGGACGATTCATCTTCTGATTCGTAGAGAATCGATACGCTTTGATCAATGCGAATGTCTTCTTGACCGTCATCGTAACTTATCCTCAATTCATGAGGTTTGAATGTGTTAAAGTGAATTGTATTCCAAACAACCTCATCTCCATCACTGACTTGACCGCTTCGACTTTGACAGATATCATCGAGTTCGTCAGCGATATTCCAGGTGAATTGGACCGATTGTCCGCTGCCACCTATTTCGTCAATGAGGCTTGGATTTGCAACAACTGAGTAGACTTCAATCATTATCGGATTTGGCCCCCCATTGATTGGTGTTGGGTCAAAAGCAAGTGTTTGTGGAGCCTTTGTGTTCGTTTCTGACCATTCTATTCGTAGTTCAATTCGAACTGAAAGAGTTTGAATCTCTTGTTTGTTGTTTTCATCGATTGCATACATGGTAAGATTGTAGATGCCGTGTTCTGAAAACAGAACGGTTACAATTGAACTCTCGTCTGCTCCAGTCGTTATCGGTGAGCGTCCATCGTTGGTATCAATGCCGTAGGTAACTAACCGATTTTTGGCGGTTGTTTCTGAGAAATCAAAATCAAGTAAAACATTGGTTGTATCGACGTAATCGCCGTTTGAATAAGATTCTACTATTGTGCCATTTTTTGCATCATACTGGATTACAAGGTCAATACTGGAATCTTCAGTGGAAGGAGACAAGCATCCAGCAAGACTGAACGAAAGGAGAAGGAACACAATCCACAATGGTTTGGTCCGTCCCATGCAAAGTCTAAATGGCGGTGATATAAAATGCCAACGAGACATTAAAACGACTGTATTCATCAACGAGAACGGGGTGGTTTGCTCATGGGCGGGCTTTTACCAGGTGGTACACAGGCTTGGCACCGCCTTGATGAAAAAAAGGCCAACCACTACAGCCAATTACAACTCAATCGCTGCCTTCACGACCGAAATCCTCTACTGGTTCAGATGGAAGACAAGTATGCATCCCGTTCACTTGTCGAATCAAAGCAAGTTTGCAGACTACCAAAACTGCTTCATTGGTCGACTTCTGCTGCAGATATTCCTTGGAAAGAACTGCCGAACCAATGTGTGATTAAAACCAATCATTGGTCAGGAGATGTTCTGTTCATCATGGACAACGGAGAGACCCCACTTGCAGGTGTGGACCGCGCATTTCGACTCTTTTCGGGTGGTGACAACCGCTACAAGGTTGTGAGGGGAGGAAGAGATCAAAACGGTAAGTTCTGGCCAAAATGGCGAATTGAACGCGCCCTTAAATGGTGCCTTCGCCAAGATTTTCCAACCCAACTTGAATGGGGGGCAGCGTCGATACATCCTCGTGGCATTATGATTGAAGAATTGCTCATAGAGGACAAGCGATTACCAGATGATTGGAAGGTTCACGTTTTTCATGGTAAAGCCGGATTCATCCAACATGACATTGGAAGAATGTCGACGCATGCCCAATCCATCTATACGGTCGAAGGTAAGAAAATACACCAAACCAATCCAAGATGGAGTGAAGAGGGTACGCCTGATGAGATTGTTTCAGTGCTTGGTATTGAGGGGTTAAATTCGCTTGTAGCGACAGCCGAAAAGTTAGCTGAAGATATTGATTACACACGAGTTGACCTATTTCGTGTTAACAATGAATGGGTTTTTGGAGAGTTCACGAATTATCACAATTCATGCCACCCACAGTCCGTTGAGTGGGAAAAACTTGGTGGAGACTTGTGGCTTGCTAATCGAAAAAAGGAGGTGGTGGAATGAAAACTGCAATTCTTTTACTCGGATTTAATCGAGTCGATTATTTTCAGCAAACACTTTCTGCACTGGAAGCAAATAAAGCAGCACATGATTGTGATCTTCATGTGTATTTAGATGGCGGAGAAAACGCCCGGCAATTAGAGTTAGTTGAACTGGTCAACTCCTCAACATTTGAAAATCCGACCTTTGTTCTTCGTGAAGAAAATTGGGGGATTGGCCGACATCTCATCGATGCACGCCGTACGCTTTTTGATTCGCTTTCATACGATAGAGTCATCTTACTTGAAGACGATATGTTGCTTGCGCCAAGTTATGTTCAAACAGTCCTCAATCTTTTAGATTGGTCACAGCAATTTTGCGATATAGGAACCGTCATGGCTTACAATATCAATCATGATTCGGCAGAATCACAAGCGGGACAAATGGAGCACGTTGTGGCAACAAACCGTCATTTTTGGGGTTACGCGATGACTCGAGAAGTGTGGGATATCATCAAGCATATTGTCTATGATTTTGAACGCAAATATTTGTCAAAAAACACCTACAGGGACCGTTCACATTTCCGTATTAGGTGGATGTTTATGCGGTCGATAATGTCCAAAAAACGCAAACAACGCTTCGGTGAACACCTCATTCCACCCGATTGTCTCACTCCACCATTCCCCCGGATTCCTCGAAAATCCCCAACCAGTCAGGACGCCATTACCGCCCTCGCTCTTTGGCATCACGGCTTTGGAAGAATTACGACTCGCGTATCGCGTGCAGAATATATCGGCGTGGAAGGCTTCTCTTTTTCCCCAAAATTATTCGCAGATTTTGGATTTGAAAATCAGAATACGCAGGACCTTTCACAATTCACAGATGCGGTGAAAGAGTACGAGTTTGCAGCACGTGATGAACATGGCAACACTCTCAAACCCCGTCCATACGAATGAGGCATTGTCATGGGATTCACTGTAGGCGTCATTGGTTGTGGCCGCTGGGGTCTACGACATCTTGCAACCCTTGAGCATCTTAAATCTGATGGATTTATCGATAAAATATTCGCGTGTGACATCAATCCTTCTCGAAAAAACATTCTTCCTTCAAACGTGGATGGTTTTTTCGAGGATTGGCGAGAAATGGTTCACTCAGAGGAATTTGATTTAGTATCTATTGTCACTCCAAATTCGACTCATGCCCCCCTTGGAACTGCAATCCTCAAGTTTGGTATCAACGTCTTAGTCGAAAAACCACTCGGAGTATCAATATCTGAGGTAAGAGAATTGTGCGCCGCAGCTGAGAAGAGTGAAGCGTCTCTTTTCTCAGGTTATTTACTTCGCTACCATTCCGGAATTCAATTTGCTCAACAACTTATTCAAGCGAAGAAAATAGGTCAAGTGAAGTCACTCCGGTATACAAAACACTCCTCTCGAAATAAGCCAGAGAAAGCAGATATTATCCAAAACCTCGCCTCTCATGCATTTTCAATAATACCTGAACTCTTGGACACTGAACAAATCCCGCTTTTGACTGCAACAGTTCTCACCACTGACAATAAACCGGCACCACTGGAGTCGGCCAATCATGCTCACTTTCACATGGTTTATTCATTTTCCAACCGCCCACAACCGGTCAATGCTGAGGTTCAAGTCGGTTGGGGTCTGGAGGAACTCAGCAAACTTACTATTGAAGGTTCAAGAGCAAACCTTCGCATCCATTTTCTGACGCATGACTCTATCGAACAAGGCTCAGCCCATGCCGGTTATGCATGGGTTCAAACCCCCCATTCAAACCCTCCACTTGAGCAACAATATCGTGAGATATTGGACCTTGAAACCGTAACGAAAGATACCATTTCAGCGCATCTCCAAACGGCCGAACTTCTTGACAAAGCCACCTCGCTTGCTTCACAGTGGTATCAATTGACTGTAGAAAATTGAACGCTGTTCTTGCGAGTCTTCAAAAATCAGTGACCCTTCGCAGTTGATATGGGCCTCTCTTTTGTAACCGTGCAACGCATGTTTCTTGGTAGCTTTATCGCTGCGGGTCTTACATGGTTTTTCCAAGACAGTCTCATGGATGCAACCTGGGTTTTCCTTGCGCTCTCAGCCCTCACCGGCATTGTTTGGGGTTTGTCTGAAAAAGACATCACATTCGAGGCGCTTGGAATGAACTCAACGGGCCTCTTTGTAGCGTTCAGTTTCGTTGCATCCATTGCCATATTCGCCGAAGTTTGCATTGGGGTATTCGCTTGGCCCACGACTGGCTCATACGTCACCTCACTGTTCTTCGTCGGTTCATTTTGGTGGACCGGCGCCATGGTTCAGCCAAAGAACAACTGATGTTCAGCACTCCTTGATGCGAAGGGTGAAATGCCCCCAAGTCCGACCATGACCGATTGCAATGGCAAAGTTCGGCGACCACCCCGCTCTCCCTCAACCTCTTGAGGACTTGTTGATGGAACAAGTACACACGGTTTTTCTCAAGGCAGATTGCCCACCAAGGATAAAGCAGGGTTCGATTGGTGACCTCAAACTCATCGAAGTCGATTCTGAGCAGAATTGGGATACACTTCGTATGGAAGCACTGCAACAAGAACTTGTAGAACTGGTCGAAGAAAACCGCCATCGCAGTGATTGCTTTCTTGAAATCGATCGAAAAGGCTGCCAGGTTCTTCAATTGGGCGATCTTCGAGTATCATGTGCATGGCCTCCTTTTGCTGATGCGCGAGAAATAACCATCGTTCGGCCAGTAGCAAAACTCTCCTTGAGGGATTATGAGCTGGACGAGCGGCTTATTGCCCGTTTGGCTGACCATCACAGAGGCGTATTCATTTGTGGTCGACCTGGGTCGGGTAAAACAACTCTTGCACAGGCTATTGCAGAATATCTGGATACCGAAATCGGTGCAATGGTCAAAACGATGGAAGCACCTCGAGATTTACAGCTGGCCGACCGTATTACTCAATATGCTCCGCTTGAAGGCGACCTTGAGAAAACCGCTGAAATTATTTTCCTTGTCCGTCCTGATTTCGTCATTTTTGATGAGGTCCGCCGTGCGCGTGATTTCGAGATATTTGCTGATGTCCGCCTCGCTGGCGTGGGGCTTCTCGGAGTCACCCACGCTAATTCGGCTCTTGAGGCCATTCAACGCCTCATTGGTAAGGTTGAATTGGGACTTGTTAGTCAAGTACTTGACACGATTATTCACGTTGAAGCGGGTCAAATTCAACAAGTCCTTGAATTACGAATGACCGTAAAACCTCCTACTGGCATGCAGGAGGAATTGGCTCGTCCCGTTATCGAAGTTGTCGAATTCCCAAGCGGAAAAATAACTCACGAGATGTTCGCATTTGGTTCTGAAATTGCAGTCGTGCCAGTCGAAGGACGTGCTTCTTCAGGAGTCTCTCCGCTCAAGGCACTTGCTCGTGATCAACTGATTCACATGATTCAACAATGGGTAGGCGTCCAGTGTCAGGTTCAGTTCAAAGGAGAGACCAGTGCGACAATTTATGCCCCGCAGAACATGATTCCTACGCTGATTGGCAAGGGCGGCGAAAATGTACGCCAACTTCAAGATGAACTCGGTGGAATGCAACTTAGCATTGAATCGTTCGAGGATATGCCCGATGGGCTTGTTGCTCCGAGAAGAGGCCACTGGCAGGATGTTTCTGATCAAAGAAGCAAGGATGGCCGGGCATGGGAGCGGCAAAAAAGAGGCGCGAAATCAAGGAAGGGAAAGAAAAATCGCAAATGATCTCTTTTCAAACAGGGCATAGCAAACCTCCGCCCTTTTATGAAAGGGAGCCCATATTTACATAATGAATTGGAGCAAAACACATGACCGGTAGCGATAGCACCAATGGCAAACAAAAAAGACCACTCGTCAATTTTCTTCTTGAAAACCGTTCCTTGATGAATTACTTTTCAATCCTCATGATTATTTACGCTGTGTGGGCTACCGTCGAAGTGATTACAAATGCATCAGGTGCATCATGGTGGCCACCAGAAACCGGCATCCCCGCTTCTGAACTTTACAACAACCCAGACAATGTTCAAAACATCAACAACGGTTGGGTTATTGGAACTGGGGCTGTCTTAGGAACTGTTGGAACAATGATACAATATTTCTACAGAGCAGCGCCATATGTCGATGCCTCAATGCAGGCAACAGCAGCTCTCATTATTTCGGCTGTCAAAGAAGATGAAATTCAAGAATCTGCAGAAAAGATGGCTCAAGATATCATTGCTGCTACTGAAGAAGAAGAAGCTGCAGCTGCAGCTGCAGAAGCAGCAGCGGCACAAGCAGCAGCGGAAGCAGCAGCAGCAAAAGCAGCAGAAGAAGCAGCAGCAGCAAAAGCAGCAGAGGAAGCAGCAGCAGAAGCAGAGGCTGAAGAAGAAAACGGTGATGCCAGCGCCGAGACCGATGAATTGGTTGAAGATGAGGCAAGGAAAAAATTCTGAGGTGAAATTATGTGGGAACATCGATCTGTATCAAACAAAGTCTATACTGAAACCAAATTAATGCGAGCATCCGAAACGTATGTTCGTTTGATGGATGTCGTCGAAGAGGTTGTGTCAAAAGCACAAATCGACGAATTTGACCATACTCAATTTTTGAAATATATTCCCCAGAGAGGTCCTTGGGAAGAAGTCCCCGAATCGGACATCTCTAAGCCAGACCCTCGTACACGCTACATCGGGCCTGCGCGAGCCCGTCTTTTGAATACAAACCTCATCATCGGTTCTTCTTGGATTGAAGCTGAGCGTTTCAAATTCGAGCGCCGAATCAAAAATGTTGGAGACTTCCTCCATCAGAAGACAATTATCAATGCAAACATGTGGACGCCAAAGCAACTTTCGACTACGCAGACGCTGTTCTTTTGTTCAGCAGGCGATGAAGACCGTATGGGCGGTTCATTCCTTACTGGAGACGGCCCAACGGCAGATCATCCATTCTTAGGCGCGTCAGAAGGAGAGGAACCTGAGTGGGAACCTATTCTTTGGGGACTCGGTCATCGAGGAATTGTTCCAGATTCAGACCCTCTGGACCAATGTTTCTATCCTTCACTTATGCATCGTGGTGTTTCATTTAACAACCGACTTGGTTGGACACGTTTCTCTCCAGCTGGTTTTGGTAAGGATGCAAGTGGCTACATCATGACACGTCCAGGAACATGGATTTGGCCTGCTGTTAACGGTAATCGCGAATCTCCTACCGCATTCAACCTCTTGGTCAATCTACCCGACCGCCGTCTTTCGTTTGGTGAAGAAGGAATCACTGACGTCTTCATGACAACTGGTAAAACATCACTTTACTGTTTGATGGGAATGATGAGTTCAACCACCGTTCGGCAAATGTTTGGAGCAGGTTCAGAAATGGTTCCTCTTGAATTCCACTGCATCGAGCCTGGTTTGGATGAATGGATTGCAAGTGCAAGCGATGAAGACAAGTATTCTCGTCTGTTCGAGGTTTGTGCAACTCTTGGCTACATGCTTACCGATCCTGGAATTGGCAGCCTTGGCGGTGCTTCAAAACGCCGACGCCTCGTCATCTATCCACGTGATCAAGGCAACTTGCTGACCTGCGTTAACGCAAGTCAAGTTGCTGACCACGCACTCAAGTCGAATTATGAAGCGACCGTGTTTACAAAGTTAGACCAAGCAGATTTCATGAATCGCGTTACTCGCAGATTCAAGGCTTATGCTGACCTTGTTGCTGCAAGTGAAGTTGCCCAAGGTTCTCGCTGGATTAGCCAAGCTGATTTCCACGATGGTGAAAAGAAGCAAATTGGTCCGAATGTCCACTCTATTCTTTCTGTTCGTGGCTACGATGTTATGAGCATGGATGAGTATCTCCAGACGTTCAACGATATTTCCGCAGCTCCGAACCGACTCATGCGACGCTGTATCCAATCAATCGCTACCAATGCTTTGAAGACGGTTTACCCGCTTTCAGATCTTGGTGAATCTGGCGACCCTGCGCCTTACGACCACATTTTCGGTTCGAAAGAAGGAAATCCATTGGTGTATTACACTGACATTCGCTTCTTAGTTCCGACCTCGATCGACAAGATGCGCTCATTGACAGGTTCTCGTGGTGCAGACCGTGGTCGCATGCGTGAAGCGTATGCAACCATGACGAATGCAGACCCAATGACCAGCCTCTCTATCCAAGATGTCTGCTTGCCATTCCTTGCGGACTTGGGTGAGGACTCTTGGCAAACCAGTACCGGACTCAGTGAAAACGAAATTATTGTCGAAGTTACAATGGCAGTTAACCCAGCACGTGTTTGGCGTGCCTTACTTGACCCAACCACCAAGAATGTGTTCGACTTGCCGAAGGGCAAGAAAGGAACTGCAGCAAACCTTTGGGGCGACATCTTCATCGAAAACGATGTTTTGCACCAGCGTATGGAAAAAGACGGTCTCGGCCACTACCTCCGCTTGTTGAAACTCGGTTTCCATTGGGCAAATGACGAAGCAAGGAAAATACACGGTCTCAAGTGAGAACGCTTCTCTTGAAAGGAGGCAATAGTGTGACAAATTCCTTCAGTGTCTCAGAAGTGCTGTTTTCACTTCAAGATAAGATGACCGTAAACGACACTCTTACTGCCGAACACCGTTCCTTTTACACGACTTTTCGTGGAAAACTGGAAGCCGCTTCTGATGGCATACTCCCCTCAGAAGTCCTCGAATTAATGAACCAAACACGTTCTGAATCCGAGGGGATATTTTCCGACGAGGAGTTCAATGGATTCGTCTCGGCAGTCCTCTCAAAAATTAATACTGATACGTCCAATCAAACAGATTCTGATGCTCATCTGACAGTCGAATCAGGTACTTCAGTTCCGCACGAGGCCTCTCCTGAAGAGGATACGCGTGCTTCAAGGAGTATATTCTCTCGTTTCCAATCCTTGAGCGTTGGAGTATTGGCCATCATTGGCGCAGCAACTGTTCTTTCTTTCGTAATGTTTTATTTGACCCTCTAACCACATTGAAAATTGGTTTTGGGATTTGTAATGACGCCTAACGAAAAGAAAGGGTTCATCTATGCGCTTCACAGCCGGAGAAACGATGGCTCAACCGAATGACGGCTCGGGACGCGCACCTGTAGCGATTGTCCGTCCAACAACCTCGGTCACGAGTGGCCCTGCTGTCACACAAAAACTCGTTAACGCATCTGTGGCTTTTGGCAATCTCCTCAAGGGCACCTTTGGCCCTAACGGACTCGACAAAATGATGTACAAGACCAGTGGCGAGACGGCTGTTACAAACGATGGTGCGAAAATTGTTGCCGAATTACTGGTAAAACATCCAGCAGCCAAAGCATTTGTTCAATTGGCTGAATCTCAGGAGAATGCATGTGGCGATGGTGTCACGGGATGCCTTATCTTAGCCAGTGAATTGATGCGGGAGGCCGGCCGACTTTTAGAAAAGGGACTTCACCCGTTACTTGTTGTCAAAGGGTATCAAGCAGCCCTCGAAGCAACTCTCAATGTTCTTGACGAACGCGTTGTTCGAATATCTCCAATCGATGTCGAGCGCCTTATCCTTGTTGCTAAAACCGCTATGACCGGTACTTCTGCTGAGTCCGGCAGCGAGCATCTTGCTCGATGCATAGTCGAGGCAGCCCAAACCGTTTCTGGCGAGGAAGCTGGCGTGCTTCATGTACGAACTCAAGACGTTCGAATGACAAAACGTGGCGTCGGTACACTCTCTGATACATCGCTTTTGCAGGGACTCGTTCTCGAACGCCGCTTCGATCTCGATCGTATGCCAAGACATCTTCCAGGTGGTAAAATTGCAGTTTTATCATGCCCAATTGCTCTTGAACAGAGCAGTAGAGATGCAGAAATTGAGGTATCAACACCCGAACAATGGGTTTCCTTCATGGAAGCCGAGGAAGCGCTTTTGGAACAGAAGGCAACTCAGGTTCTCAGTAGTGGAGCATCAATTGTCATTTGTGCTGAAGAAATTGATCCTCGCGTGCTTCATCGTTTTGTTGATGCAGGCCTCTTTGCACTTGGGGGACTTGAACGAGCTGGCGCTGAAGACATTGCAAAAGCGTCAGGTGCTCAAATGCTCGATCATCTGGATGACCTTTCCCCACCTTCTTTGGGTACCTTTGAATCGATGAACGTTGAAGTGTTTGAGGGCGACGATGAGCGTAGAGAGCGACTGCATCTCGATATCGGCGCCAATGCGCGTTTAGCTACAATTGACGTCGGTGGCGGCGATGGTGTTGCCACTGAAGAAATCATTCGCGGGCTTTATGATGCCTTATGCTCAGTCACAAGCGCGATGGAGACTGGTGAAGTCTTGCTTGGAGGCGGAAGCGTTCACATGGCTGCTAGTCTTGCTGTAAAAGACGCCTCTGAGCAATATGCAGGTCGAGAACGTCTTGCAATGGAAGCCTTCGCACGAGCGCTCGAGAGCATACCCTCAACCCTCATTGCAAACTCAGGTAACGATCAACTCGATTGTTTACTGGAGTTGCGTTCTAAGCACCGCCAAGGGCATGGGGAATATGGTGTCTCTCTTACCGGTACTTGTCAGCCGATTGAACAAGCGTGGGCAAGCGCTGAAACACTTGCGCATGCCATAGAAGCAGCAAGCGACACTGCATGCGGCTTGTTACGCGTCGACCAAGTCATATCTGCTCGCGGTGATTGAGCTCAAACGGCCAATCATCTTCGTCGCTATGTTCAATATCATCGGACCAATGCATTCGATAACGGGAATCTTCGATGAGCGTAACCTCACACCCGCAACCCCGTGCCTTACTCAGTGTCTATGACAAGACTGGAATCGTTGAATTTGCAACATCCTTGTCTAAACATGGCTTCCAACTCGTTTCTACGGGCGGCACTGCTCGTACTTTGCGAGCTGCAGGTTTGGATGTCATCGGTGTTTCTGATGTAACTGGTCATCCTGAAATTTTTGATGGCCGTGTTAAGTCTCTTCATCCAGCGATTCATGGTCCACTCCTTGCTCGACTTGAATCTGAAGTTGACAGAAATGGTCTCGCTGAACTTGGCTATCCCCCAATTCAAATCGTTGCCTGCAACCTCTATCCATTCTCAGCCGCCGCAGCCCAAACCCCTCCTCTTGAAGACCCAGCGCTCTTGGAGATGATTGATATTGGCGGACCAACTATGGTCCGAGCTTCAGCTAAAAATCACCGTAACATCATCATTGCTTGCAACCCATCACGTTACGATGAAATTATCTCTGCACTCGATTCTGTGTCTGGTGCAGAGTCGGTTGGAATGGAACTTCGTCGCAGCCTCGCTCTTGACGCTTTTGAGCACACTGCAGCCTACGACTCGGCCATTGCCGATGAACTCCATGCACGTTGGATAGGTCGCCCCGAATGGAGTGATGAGACCTCAATACAAACTGCTCGTCTCCCTTCCACGCTTTTGGCCTCTGCGGTCAAATCTCACGCATTACGTTATGGAGAGAACAGCCATCAAGCCGCTGCATTGTATACAGACCCACGTGAATTTGGCAAACACTCAACGCTTGTTACTGCACATGTAGAAGGCGGGAAAGATATGTCGTACAACAATTACTCTGATGCCGATGCGACTCTGCGACTTTGCCGCTCACTTTCGACCGATGAATGGCCAGAAACCCCTCATGCGTGTGTCATTGTCAAACACAACAACCCTTGTGGCGCTGCTTTAGGTGCAACTCAAAAAGAAGCATATGAGGCTGCATTAGCAAGCGATCCTGAATCTGCCTTTGGCTCAATTATATGTTTCAACGAACCTCTTGAGGTCGATACAGCCAAAGCAATGGAAGGCCTCTTTGTCGAAGTTCTCATGGCACCTGCGTACAATAAAGAAGCAAAGAATATCGTTATGATGAAGAAAAATCGACGAATTTTAACCATTGATTCTCCAAACGACAGACTGGCACCCCTTGAACGGATTTTAGTGCGCAAACCAATCGAAGGGGGATGGCTTGTGCAGACTGAAGAAGCGCCGGTTATTGACTGGGACAAAGCGAAAGTCGTTACTAAAAAATCTCCAAGTGATGAAGAAATTGCGAGTATGAAATTTGCTGTAAGAATTTGTGAACAAGTCAAGTCGAACGCCATTGTCATGGTTCAGGGAACTGCTACGGTAGGAATTGGTCCCGGCCAGACAAGTCGAGTAGAAGCCGTTCGTATTGCAGCACGAAGAGCGGGAGAGCGAGCGAAGGGGTGCGTCCTTGCATCTGATGCTTTTTTTCCATTCAAAGATGGCCTTGAACAAGCAGCGGAGTCAGGTGCTTCGTCAATTGTTCAGCCCGGCGGTTCAATTCGAGATCAAGAAGTCATCGATGCAGCAGATGCCCTTGGCGTCTCAATGTTGTTCACAGGCCATCGTTTATTCCGCCATTGATGATTAGCAAAGGGTACCCACGTAAACGGCCTACTGAGAATCCGTGGATATCTAATTCATGCACAAGGGTGTTATGTGGAAGCCCTCATGAACATATGCTCTCATTACTGACTTCACTAAATCACTGACTTCAT
>CALCOP010000178.1 GCA_937897365.1 uncultured euryarchaeote | reverse complement strand
CCTGACCGAATAATTGTGGGAGAAGTGCGTGGTCCAGAAGCTGCGACTTTACTTACTGCTATGAACACCGGTCACGACGGTTCCTTCGGTTCTCTGCACGCCAATACGGCTCAGGAAACAGTTACTCGAATGATTAACCCCCCAATGAATGTTCCACCAATTATGTTGAGTGGTCTTGATTTAATTATCATTCAAGCACGACTCCATGTGAATGGAAAAACAGCTCGTAAGATTACCGAAGTTGCAGAAATAGCAGGTATGGAGGGTGATAAACCTCGACTGAATGTTATTTGGAAGTATAACGCCGCAACGGATCAAATTGAAGAGACAGGTATTCCTTCGAAATTGCGTGAAATTATTTGTAACGCAGCTGGTGTTTCTCCCGATGTCTTCGAAAAACACGTTTCACAACGTCAAGCTATCATCCGTGATTTGGTTCAACGAGATATTCATGACATTCAAACAGTCACACAAGTCATTCAAAACTTCTACGCATCACGATGAATGGCTTAGCCTCGTAATCGTGCAAGTAAGTCATCGATGGCATCAATTTTTCCACGAGCAGAATCCAGTCGCTCTGAAGCACCAATCACAGATTCAGCAATCATGTTTTCTTCATCAGGTGCCTCTTCTTCTTGCTGAGGTTTGAATGCTTGTGCAAGTGCTTTGAGTTCCGCTACAATTGCATCGACTTGCGAATCGGAAATCATAATTCCTGGTGCAATACGAGGTATTTCAGCAGGAGAAATAAAGCCCAATTCTGCACCAATAATTCCGGCACAAGCAAGAATACGCGGGCGTAAATCTACAGTGTTCACTTCGTATCCTCTTGATTCAAGGAATCGAATAACGAGGGCTTGTTGTGCATCGGAGAAACTTCCTTCACTCGATTCCAAAACAGTTTCAACGAGTTCTTCAAATGCCGCAATGTTCCTCTCAAGTCGGTCGATTGTCATCCGTTCCATGTCGGTGAGATGTACTGCACCATGTTGGAGAACACGAAGAATCCTATTCCGTCTGGCGATAGATGGGTCTTGGAGTGCTTCTGCTTGATGGATTTCTACATGCAGGTCAAAGAGAGCGTGGAGTCTTCCAGATACACTTGGAATTTGAAGATTAATTCCCATGTCATGTCCTATTTGTTCAAAACTCATTCGAGCACGAACCAAATCTCCATTTGAATTGGCAAGAGTGTTGTTCAATTGGTCCCGCAATACATCTCGAACATTCTCAAAGTTCCGTAATGCTTCTCGTTCACTCCACGAGTTTGGCATGGATGCAACGGCTTCCTTTTCGGCTTGTGAACGGAACTCGAGTTCCATGATTGTATTGCGTATACTATCGCTGACTGCGGGTGTCTCAACAGCAAATCCGTGATTAGAAAGACTTGCGATAAAGGATTCAAGATCATCAGAATCGCTTGTACTACTCACGGCAAGGAAGTCTCTTCCAGCTGCTTCAATCTCAGCTGAACGTGCCGTGAGTTCAAGAAGAACAGCCTCAACCTCAAGACTGTGCTCGACAACTTCGGTCACATGTGCACTTTGTACCATTGCAGGTGATTCATCGGCTTCAGATTGTTTTTGACCTGCCCGTAGTGCGTCATCAATTGAAGCGGCTAAGGGTGCACGTGATATCGGAATTCCTTCCTGTGCAAGTTCTGTTCGCATCTCAGTTTCTTGTTCAAAAGTCCATCCTTCTGGATGTTCAGATACAAAGTTTTCAACCGTTTCAAGGACGACTTCTTCCTCTTGTGTCTGTGAAGTTAGGGGCATCTTGCCACTTGAATCTTCACTCGGCTTGGGGATAGAAACAACTGCATCACCGCTACGAGGCCTGCGTAAACTCTTCTTGACTTTCCCCCATCCTCCTTGTTGATAGGCCAGTACTCCTGCAACTCGAACCAACAATGCTTGCTTATTTCCGGAGAGCGGTAATTCGAGAATCTTGCACATTTCATGCAGTTGATCACGTGTCATTGAATCAAGAGATTCCGGGACGAATTGTTTTGGGTCCTTGTTGAGGTGGAGGTAAAGGCGTTGGCGACGTGCACGAACCGAACCAGATTTTTTAATCCCAAATATTCCGAGAATTTCGCCCAGTTCAGCATTCATGAGGTTTTTTATTCCTTCAGGAGAGAGGTCCCATTCATCTAAGATGAGGTGTTGAATGAGGCGGGCTCGCACGACTTCTACTGAACCGTTTTTGGGAAGATTGTAAGTCACTGCTAACTCTCTGAGTCCATCAAATCGCGCTTGATAGAGTTCGTTCAAGAGTTCACTTTTTGCGGCCACTGTCCCACCTACCTTTGACAAACGGTTCAAAGGGGTATATGTGTCTTCGCCGAGATGGTGGAGTAAAAAGGGCAGTTCTTGGACTCTTTTTCTGCCTCCATATGCCGTATTGAAGGTGATTTAAGCAATGCTTTGAAGTGTGTGAGGTAGAGGACTGAACAATGGCGAAGACGGTGAAGGCGACAAAGGCTGCCATCAAGGAAGCCAATACGCTTGTTGAGTCCTTACGAGAACTTGTTTGGACTGACCTTAAATCACAGTATGCTTCTTTTGAAGAAATGCTGGGTGAAAGGATTCATTGTGCGGATGAGGCAATTCTTGATGCAGCGAAGGGAAAGTCAGCAATTGTTGCAGGTATTAGCGTGATGCGAAAAGACCTCGATAAAGCACAGCGCCGTTTTTCACGCTCCAATGATGTTGCAGAATTTAGAAAATTTTTGGTTGAATTAGCAGAAACGATTCACCGCTTACGCGTTGCTAATAATGCGATTGTCGAATCATTGCATACCGTCCTCAACCCTCATCTTTCTGCCATTGAAATTGTTGAAAAGTTTGCCTCTGACCTCCAGCGCTCTGCCGGAACTTGGGAGAGAAACGGTCGCCAAATCGATGAATCCATCCATGAATTATGCGATGATAACGAACCAGCTGAACTGAGTGATCTTGAACATTACCTCACGAAACAAGGGTATGGCTCTTTAATCGAGTTGCCCGGTCATTCTTCTTCAGAAGAAGATTGAATGGTGTGGAGATCTAAAAGCGCAGGTTTCGCCTTGTTGTAATCCTCAGGGAGCCCAGGTAACGTACGAGCCAATTCTTCGTGTTCTGCTTCCATCGTTTTGAGCAAGATTTCAAACTCTTTGAGAACATTGACCATGCCCATATGGCTTTCTTCAGTCGTGCAAATGCGCTCAACACTTGCAGATACTGTACCCATCGGATTCAATGTTTCCAGTTTCATTTCGATACGGGGGCTGGTCGATGTGCCTTTTTTCGGGACCGAGCGTTCCCATTTTTCAGCACCAGTCAATTTCTTTCCACTTACTTTTCCTTGTGCTTCGTTTGAATCAAGTAAGGAATCACTCGTGAAATCACCATCCAGTGATCGTTGTGCTTCCTTAAGAATCGTCTTGAACTTACGTTGTTCGACATGTATTCCGATGATTGAATGCAAGTGTTCAGGGAGAGAATCGAGTAATGCAGCTTCAATGCGATGAGAAAGATATGCGCCGGAATCAGTCATTGGTGGAACCTTTGCAGGCGGGAAGTCTGTACGGGACACAAGTAATGTGAAACCGTGCAGTGGTGGTGGGACAAAATGAGTTCGTTCTGGATTTTCTCTTTGCAGTCCGAGCGTGTGACGTCGAGCCTTGTATTTCAAAGCCGAATGTTCTCCACGTGAAACAACAAATCCTTCCAACAACTCGTCTTGACGGCATTCTTCAATCCAGTGGACACGATCCTCTTCATCTATGTCGAGAAACGTGTCAAGTTTTCCAATCTTTTTGGCAAATTCCTCACTCGTGAGGAGTGTTAGATCGCTTCGTAGCCTTCGCATTTGTCTTCGGAGTAATTCATGGTCGCAAACAATCAGCGCTTTTTGGTGAAGATATTCTGGCTTATCGTCAGAAACAAGAACCCAAGTTGGTTCCCTTCTTGGTAATACTGAAACAATGGACAAACCGTCGACATTGTATTCTCTCCAATCTAAAGCACTCATCGCCATAAGGTCGCCAGTGCCGTTTTTTAGAGCTTCAATTGCGGATTCAATGTGAGGTAGTTGGCTTAATTTAAAATCAAAATCCTTTCGATTTGTCTCGATACTTCGCTCGATTTGAAGACGGACTCCATCGTTACGGGATGCCGTAGTGAGGACTTCTAATCGAATCCTTTCAGACAACACATCACCTCGGCGAGGATGACTCCTCACATTACAAGGCCGGAGACTACGGGTTAAGAAGGACACCCCTGTGGGAGAAGTATGGCGGGCATTGAGATTGGCGCGAGTGACCGTCTCGAAACAATGAGGCTGTTCGTCGATGCTGAACTCGAATCATTGATCGAAAACGAAATTGAGAACGGTTCGGGCCAAGTTGCCGAACTGTGCGGCTCCGTGCTCCTTGCAGGTGGAAAACGTCTTCGCCCTCTCCTTATTCTTCTCGCACACGAAATCGCCGGCGGCACTGATGTCGATGAAATAATGCCGCTTGCTTTAGCATCAGAAATGATTCATACTGCGACTCTCGTCCATGATGATATCAATGATGAAGCGTCCCATCGTAGAGGTATTGAAACCATTCATTCGAGGGTCGGCTTGCCCAAGGCAGTCATCGCAGGAGATTGGCTTTTCACCAAAGGCTTCGGACTCGGTGGATGTTATGAGGAGAACATCGTTCGTATCTTGGCACAGTATTGTGCAGATCTTGCTGTTTCGGAATTTGAACAACTCGACCATGTTCTTGACTTGAAAACCTCCCCAGAAGACTACCTTCGCATTGTTCGGGGTAAAACAGCTGGTCCTTTTGGTGCGGGTTGTTATGCTGCCGGTTTGGTTGCAGGACTATCAGATTCGCAAGCACTTTTTCTCAAACAATTCGGAATGGAACTCGGAATCGCTTTTCAATTGGTCGATGACTTACTTGACTTACGTGGTGACGAGCGCATGGGCAAACCACGAGGTGCAGATGTGATTGAAGGTAAAATGACATTGCCTCTTATTCATGCTCTTACCTTATCTCACGGAAAACAACGAGTGAGGCTTGCAGAACTCATCGAAGATTTTTCTGATGACAACTTCGATGAATTAATGCATTTATTGAATCGTTCAGACAGCATGAAATATACAGAGATCTTAGTCAAAACGCATCTTGAACGTGCCGTTGCAAATCTTGATGTATTCCCTGATAGCGATGCGAAGAAGCATATGGTGGGTATTACAGAATACGTGATGAATCGTCACATGTGAGGTGTTTATTTTGGAATCATACGATCATCAACTGATAGTAATTGGAGGCGGTCCTGCAGGTAGTACCGTCGCCCGTTATGCTGCCGAAGGAGGTGTGGATGTTCTCGTTGTCGACCGACGCGACCCCATCGGTTCGCCTTTACAATGCGGTGAACTGGTTCCCTCAAACGATGAGATGCGCCGATTATGTCCCGATGTTCCCGAGATGGACGACTTGTTCAAAACCCCCCCACATGCAATTTCTCGTCACTCGACAAAGATGCATTTGCTCCCCCCTTCGGGTAAACCTCTGAAATTTGATTTTGATGGTTATGTCCTCAATCGAGTTGCACATGATGAATTCTTAGTCGATTTAGCCAAAGAGGCTGGTGCAGATTTCATGACCAGTTCACGGGTTGATCGGGTTGAAGGACATACAGTGATTTTGAAGGATGGAACCACACTTACTGCTCAAATCATTGTCGATGCAGGTGGACACAATGGCCCTATTCGTAGAGAATATTGGGATGAGAAGTCAGTCAAAATACCGGTGAAGTTTGCACTTATGGATGGCGATTTTGGTGATGCTGTTGAACTTCATTTCGGTTCTATGGCTCCAGGTGGTTATGCTTGGATGTTCCCCAAAGGACAAGGTGCGAATATTGGATTAGGAATTCAAAAAAGTTTCAGTAAGGGCAAATCACTGAATAAATTCACCGATGAGTTTCTCTCCAAGTATGATGGAGAGATAACATTCCATGGTGCAGGCTCACTACCGATGTCTGGAACTTTGAAACGCTTTGTAAAGGGTCATTACATGCTTGTTGGAGATTCTGCAGGTATGGTGTTACCTTCAAACGGTGCTGGAATAACAATTGCAATGATAGGTGGACGAATCGCAGGACAGGTCATTTCTGAACATCTCAAAACGGGCATTCCTTTGGAAGAATATGAAAGAAGATGGAAAAAGCAGATGGGGAAGGTTATGCGAAATTCAAAACGTTCATTCAAGATTGGCAGTATGATGTTTCGACTACCTGATTGGATTCTCAATATGATGTTTAATCCCTTGACAAAAGGTATCATTTGGCGCGCAGTAACATGTCGACGAATGTTCTGGCTTATTTAGAAAAAGATCATCTCTACCGAAGTCATTGTAATTTTACCAAACTTTGCGGTTGGTTCAAGACCTATCGACACTACAGGTGTATCATGCGCAACCTGCGGAGGTCGTCCAACAACGAGGCTGTGAGTCCCGTTATTGCTACTGTTCTGTTACTTGCGATTACCGTAATGCTGTCGAGTATGGTCTTTGTTTTGATGCAGGGCGCACTTACTACCGCGGAGAAACCGGCAGCTCAAGCAACCGTCAGTGTACGAGGATTGTCAAATGGTTTTCACGTCATTCGTATGACTTCATTGGACCAAACCATCGACCCCGCTAAGATTCAATTTGACCTCGCCCCTGAAAACCTCGATGATGGAGACCCCATTCGGGGCAAGGTGAGTGATAACGGCACCTATGGCGTGATTGGGGCCAATGTTTCTTTCCATGATAGGGATGCAGGGTATTCTGTCAGCCAAGGGGATTATTTTGTTATTGATTCGACGAGCGTTGGTTCCGATTCTGGCACCTGGCGATTCAAGCTGGTTGATCTATCGACCAATTCTGTCATGGTCAATGTAATCTTGCCTCCAATAGAGACATAGTTATCCTCCAATGAAGGACATTTCGACCGGTTGTCGAGTTTTTCTCAGTTGTGTTCTCAATTCCGAATATTTGTCCTTTCGATATATCCAGATGTCTCGAATAATTTGGCCTATTTCTTGTTCAGTTGCACCAAATCGTAAAATCCCTCTTAAGTCATAACCTTGTTCTGAAAACAGGCATGTATACATCGAACCATGTGCTGATAAGCGTGCACGAGAACAATCTCCACAAAATGGGTTCGTTACTGATTCAATGAATCCAACCGTTGAATCATTCACAAGTCGCCACAAGCGGGCCACGTCTGAAGGGTGCTGAGCAGGTTTCGGTTCAAGGGGCCCTAAGTGTTCTCGAAGAATTTCTCTCATCTCTTCCCCGCTTACAACAGCGTCAAGATTCCAGTCATTGGTGGTACCTACATCCATAAATTCAATGAATCGAACAGGAACTTTTCTTTCCATGCAGGCTTTGGTAAGAGGCACAATCTGTGATTCATTGATACCTTTCTTCACCACGCAATTGACTTTGACAGGGAGACCTATTTCCGTTGCATATTCGATACCTTCGAATATTTGTTTGGGCGTGTTTTTGCTGTCTGTAATCGATTGGAACAGGTTCTCATCTACAGCATCAAGGCTGACGGTAACACGACTTAGGCCACTTTTAAGCAACATCTCAGCATTCCGTCGCAGAAGTACGCCGTTGGTCGTCATCGCAATGTCAAGGCCGGGGTCCAGGTCTCGTAGAAGTTGAATGAGCACATTGACATCTTTCCTTAGCAAAGGTTCACCGCCAGTAATTCTCACCTTGGCAAGGCCTAAGGGAAGCAGCGAGGCTACAACCTTCGCCATTTCCTCATAACTCAAGATTTCTTCTCGTGCCAAAAAGGTGTGACCCGGACCAAATTTTTCCCTTGGCATACAATATGTGCAGCGGAAATTACATCGGTCGGTGATCGAGATTCGCAGGTCCCTCAAGGGGCGGCCTTGTGAATCCTGCAACGACATCGACCGGTCTATGTGGATTCGGCTTTTTATTCTTGCAAGGGTTGATGGGTGTTTGGAGGTTGCATGTACCATGGCGAAGGGTACGGCGAAGGGTGAAAGTTCATCCCTCAGTCAAGTCAATATTCTTCGAATCAATGTAGGAAAACCGTCGTCTTTCATCAAATGGCAGTTGCCACCATCGAAGAGTCATCTCATTCGAGCTCTTGCACTGTTTTCACAATCGAATCAAAAAGTCATTGTCGATAACGTTGCTAACTCTGGTGAAGATGTTCAAGCTATGCGCACTTGCCTTATTCAAATGGGTGTCGAATTTGATGATTATGACTCGACAGGTCATAAAATCGAATACAACGATGTTACCAATGTGAAACCTCATCCTGATACAGTACGGTGGGTGGTGAAAGGTGTCGGTATCGATGGATTCAAGCAGCCTGGTCGTGTTCTTAACGCAATGAATTCGGGAACCGCCTTGCGATTTTTAGCTGGTCTCGTAGCTCGTATGAATGGGCCTGTGACATTGGACGGAGATCAATCATTACGACGTAGAGATTCAAGTGCGATGTGGGATTCTCTTCGTCAAGCTGGACTTGATGTTTCGTTGACGCAAGCGAATCAACACTTACCTGTTGTTCTTCAGGGTCCGTGGAAAAAAGAAAAATTGGCTCAAGGCATTGACCTTGAAATAAGTCATTCAAGTCAACCGCTTTCATCTTGGATACTTGCTTCTGCAGCACTACCTTGCAATGTTCAACTTAACCTCAGTGGTAAAGGTGTCTCAAATCGCCATTCCAAGTTAACTGCAAAAATGGTAGATGTTGCCGGGGGTCAGATTCATTTCAAAGATAATCAGTGTTCTCTCTCTCCATATGCCCTCAAGATCGATGAGTCATACACTGTACCTGGTGACGCGTCTATGGCATCGTTTGCAATGCTCGCAGCATACTGCCTCAACACGAAAATTAAACTTCTTGGCTGGCCTGAAGGGGCTCAAGCAATCGGGCATGAAATACTCTTCAAATCTGCTATAGAATGTGGCATTAAATGGAGTGGTGAGGTTTTAGAGCAGGCGCCTACTTCCGGGCCAGTTCTGCTGGATGTCATCGATTCAAATGACATACTCCCACCACTTGCTGCATTGCTCTGCCTCGGCCCCGGTGGAAGAATCATCGGTGCATCTCACGCAGCGTACAAAGAGAGTAACAGGCTGTCTCGAACCGTAGAAATCCTCGAATCCTTCGGCCTACGTGCCACATTACTCAAAGATGGAATCGAAGTTGAAGGTGGCCAAATACCGATACAACCTTCACACCCAGTTGAGACTTTTGACGACCATCGAATCTACATGACAGCAGTTCTTCTTGCTGCGAAAACAGGGGGTGAGGTAATTGGTCAAACGCTACACCATGTCGCAGATGAGAATTTCCTACAGCGACTGGAAAACGCTGGAATACATATTGAAAGACTTCATGTTGAGGCTGGAAACTAACCGTGGCGGCCAAAGTGATGGTCGAGTGAGTCTAAAGGAAGACGCAATGCGGTAGGACGTCCGTGCACGCAAGCCCAAGGATTGGTAATTCTCCGCATATCATCTACTAATCGTCGCATTTCAGGCAGTGTTAATTTTTCATTAGCTTTGACTGCACCCCGACAAGCATTGAGGAATGCGAGGTGGTCCTTCCGTCGATCGACGGTTTCCAAGGGCGCTCCGTCTTCGGCTGTATCTTGTAAAAGGTCCATCAAGAATGGAACCAATTCTTGTCCCTCAAGCAGATGAGGTGCAGCATCAATCATCCACCCTTGTTCACTTTCACGAACCGAGAAACCCACCTCGCTTAAGGTGTCGACGGCAGCAGCAATTCGGGCGGATTGTCGCGCATCAAGGTCCAACTTTACCGGCTCAAGTTTCGTCTGGCTCTCCCATAAAGACGCATCATGACGTAATCGCTCATAGCGAATTCGCTCATGGAGAGCATGCTGATCGATAAGCAACAATTCACCTTCTGCTTGGACTAAAATGTATGAATCCGCAAATTGTGCCAATGGCTCCATCTCTGGCAGTTCGTTGATAATGCCTTCAAGCGGTTGCTCTTCATTGGGCGAATGACGAACTCCGCAACCTGCATGTCGGTGCAGTGTTCGTTCTGCAGGTGAAAGTGCTGGAGCAGTAGGCTTCTCATCTAACCCGGGCAAGGTTTCTTGCGCTTCTGGTGCGGTTGATTGCGGTCGCATTTTTTCGACTGCTTTTGGCTCCTCTGCTTGCTTGCCATGCAGATTGAGTTGAGCACCGGCAGCGATTGCCCAAGCAGGTGGTGCTTGTTTTGTATCCTTGGGAAGAACCAACGAAGATGCTCCAGCAGCAGTTTCTAAAGGATTCACTGATGGAACTTCAGTGCGAAGATGTTCTTGTATTGATGTTGTTTTTTGAATGCCAAGTCCTTGAAGACCAGGTATTCCTCCCGCAGCATCTGGTTGGGTAGGAGCAGATTCGAGAGTGTGAGCAATTGCCCGTTCAAGCCGCTCTAAGACTCTCCACGAATGGCGAAGACGTACTTCACGCTTCGTAGGGTGAACATTCACGTCGACTTCTTCGGGAGGGAGCGTTAGAGAAAGAACTGCAATTGGATGCCTGCCTTGCATCAATCGGGTTCTGTAACCTCTTCGGATTGCTTGAAGAAAAGGCCCAGCAGCAACAGGGCGATCATTGATGAGGACATGGATGTCATCCCCCTTCCCACGCGTAATGTCTGGCGTGCTTATCCATCCAGACCAGCGCTCTTGACCCGGTGCATCCGCATCACTTGCAGGAGATTTCATCTCAAGCATTGATTCAACTTGCCCGCCCAATAAGTCGAACAGCCTGTCCATCATCGATTCAGCGGGCGGAATGTCGAGCATGACTCGTTCATCGATGAGCAGTCGAAAACCAGTTGATTGATGGGCCATGGCATGGGCTACTACAACATCGACAATACGAGCATTTTCAGTGGCAGGGCGGCGTTGGAAAGCCAGTCTTGCAGGAGTGTTTTTGAACAAATGTTCGACATCAACTCGCGTACCTTTCTGCATACCAAATGGTTCTACTGAGCCTTTTTCGCCATTCATCATGGTAATCGATTTTCCCTCTTTTCCATCAGGGCGGCTCGCAATTGAGAGGTGTGAAACCATTCCGATACTTGCTAATGCTTCACCTCGAAATCCGAGCGTATGAATCGAATTCAAATCCTCTGCTTTTTGCAGTTTTGAAGTTGCATGCCGGTCCAATGCAAGTCGAAGGTCGCTTTCATCGATCCCACTTCCATCATCCTCGATACGAATGAGATCAAAACCGCCACGCTCAACAGTGATTACCAATCGACTGGAACCTGCATCAAGGCTGTTTTCCAGCAATTCTTTGACAACTTGGGCAGGCCGTTCAACAACTTCTCCTGCGGCAATGTGTCCAATCGTCGTTTCATCCAACTGCTGAATCCTGTTCGGTTCAGACATTTGCGTCACCCCCCAGAATCCGCTTGAGTCTATAGAGCGCATCATGTGCTTGTCGAGGCGAGAGTTCATCAGCATCGATAGTTGAAAGATATGTGAGGGTCTCTTTTTCTTCCGTACTGAGGCGGGGTTCGGTGTTTTTTGCGCCATTTTTCTGAGTGATTGCAGCAGCAGCAAAGTACCCCATCAAGCTTGATTGTCCTTGAGCACGTGCTGATGGTGTTCCCGATTCTCCAGCTTTGGCACCATGGGCTTGTTGTTCTAAGAATGCAAGAAGGTCACTCGCTCGTTCGACAACCGGTCGAGGTAAGCCGGCAAGAGCGGCGACTTGAACTCCGTAGGAATCATCACACGGCCCATCTGCAACAGTGTGAAGGAAGCGGAGTTCACCATCAGCTTGTGCGACTTGGACATGGACATTGACCAGTCCGTTCACTTCGCCTTCAAGACCGATTAATTGATGGTAATGCGTTGCAAACAATGTCCGGGCACCTATTCTCTTACAGATATCTTCAGTGACAGACCACGCGATTGATAAGCCATCAAAAGTTGAAGTACCTCGGCCAATTTCATCCAGTAAAATAAGCGACTGAGGGGTTGCTCTACGAAGGATATGAGCGACTTCGATCATTTCCATCATGAATGTCGAGCGTCCTCGGCGTAAATCGTCGCTTGCGCCTACGCGAGTAAATATTCGATCGACCAGTCCAATTCTCGCTTTCTTAGCAGGAACAAAACTACCGCTTTGGGCGAGAATTGTTAGCAATGCAGTCGTCCTTAGGTATGTTGATTTACCACCCATATTGGGTCCAGTAATCAGAAGGAAGTTTCTCTTCTTTTGCAATTGGATGTCATTTGGTACGAAACCGGATTGCATCTCTAAGGCTGGATGACGTGCGTCTTCGGCTTTGAGGTGATGTCCTTCGGTGAGTTCAGGGCGGGTCCAAGATCGTGAACGTGCTATTGAAGCGAAGCACTGGAGTACGTCTACTGCGGCAACTCTGCCAGCAATGTTTGCCAGTTCCTGGGCGTGCGTCCGACAGCGATCTCGTAGTGCGGTAAATTCGCGATATTCCAACTCTTTGACTTTTGTATCTGCCGTTAACAGCAGGTCATCTCTCTTCGAAAGTTCGTCTGTGATGTAGCGTGAACCATTGGTCATCTGTTGCTTTCTTCGCCATTCGTCAGGGACTTTCGATTCGTGCGATTTTGTTACTTCTATGAACCATCCAATTTGTCGGTTCATACGAACTTTAAGTGAAGGTATTTCCAATTCAATGCGTAATTTGGTTTCCAAATCCTTGAACCAAGAATGACCACTTGATGAGGTTTCTCGAAGTTCATCGATGGTCGAATCAAGCCCTGCCCGAATCAGGTTACCATCGCGAATACTGAGTGGCGGTTCGTCCACTAATGTACGACGAATTTCTTCTGCAAGGTCGCTTAACGCATCCAATTCGTTTGAGAGGTGACCGAGAAGAGGATTTTCCGTTTCGCCGCAGAGATTCATAATTGCAGGCATCCGCTCTAATGCGTCTGAAACAGCCAGTAAATCTCGACCGTTTGAGCGGTTGTAGGCAAGTTGTGTTGCAAGTCGCTCCATGTCTCGAAGTCCACGAAGCGCTTCACGTAAACCTTCGAGGCGACGTGCGGAACGTGCGAGAGAACCGACTGCTTCATGTCGTGCATTGATTGCTTCAAGATTACAGAGTGGCCTTAAGAGCCATGTTTTGAGCAATCTACGTCCCATCGCACTTCGGCACGCATTCATTGTTGAAAGCAGACTTCCTTCATATTCACCAGCCAGTGTCGATGTTAATTCCAAGTTTTTCAGCGTCGTTTGGTCCAGTACGAGGTTTCCAGTTTCATTGATGACTTCGATATCCCGGAGTGGAATCTCATCGGTAATATGCATCGTTGCGAGATAATCAGCGGCAAGACCTGCAGCAGCTAATGCGATGGGTGAATCATCTAAATCAAGATGACCTAAATCAGCAACCTTGAGCACCTTTTCAAGCCGACTTCGTCGCTTTTTTTCACTTGCTTTGTGTTGGCTGATAAGGACATTGTCAAGGTGTGAAAAAAGGGCGCAGAGATCTGAATCTTCGGCATCCTTGGGGGACACGACGATTTCCGTCGGCCGCCATCTCATGATTTCATCCAATGCCCGAGCAAACCGGTCATCGCCGTTGAGTTTAGATGCCCAAGCTTGGCCGGTCGATGCGTCAACAATTCCAATTCCCAATGTCGACTTATCGAGTACTACAGAGGCCAAAAGCGAGCGTTCATCGGTTCCGAGTAATGATTCCTCATACAAACTTCCCGGCGTGTAAACCCTTGTCACCATACGTTCCAAAATTTTGGCACCTTCGCGAAGTTCTTGTTCTTGTTCGGCCACAGTTACTTTGTGACCCGCCTGAAGCATGCCTCGAATATTATCTTCTAAGGCATGCCAAGGAAATCCTGCCATCTGAATCGGTTTTTCGGCTTTTTTGTCGCGAGAAGTAAGAGCCAAACCGAGTACTTCTGAACCCACCTCCGCATCTTCATGAAATAATTCATAGAAGTCGCCCATACGAAAGAAAAGAATGGTGTCCGGGTGTTCTTTTTTGATGTCCATGAATTGGTCCATCATTCCCCTTTTTGCCATGCACATATCCCTCCTTGCTCTCGCTGGAGTCTACTGTCGTTGCCGAGAGCACATGAAGGTTCTCGCGTCGTCCTGAAAGAACTGCTGATTTTCGAGCAGATTTGTATATTATTGGTTTTGCCGCATGCGGGTGAATGCAGTCCACAACATAACGCCCATCACAACACTGGAAGCGGTGAAAAAGAGGAAATTCAATAACCCTCTTCCGCTCTCTATAGAACCGATTGCTAATGTGTCAATAGAGTATGTCGAAGGTTCTCCACTTTGTCCGATTCCAAAGCCGTAGATGACATCATCAGAGACTCCGGAGACTTCGACAGATAATGGTAGCTGACGTGCCAGAGGCATCTTCTCTGGTATGCCGTCCCTCATGCGAATTATCGACGTGCTACCTTGACTTCCAAACATCCAGACATCGCCCTTCTCATCCAAAACAGCAGACTCACTGGACACGTGCATTTCTGTCATTGCACCGTCCAAGGAGATGTGGACAGCTGAATCGGTTCCTGCGGCAAGAATACTTCCATTGTCCATTTTTACAAGCGAGTGAATCTCACCTTGATTGAGTTCTTCATAGGAGATGAGCATTGGAGCAGATGGTCCTGCAGACCATGAAATGATGCCAATAACGGGTTTCTTAATCGGTGCAGCAGGGCTGTTCTCATCCGCTTCCATCGGATTGATCATGAGACCCACTGCCACCCATGTTCCATCATCCAACGCCTCGACCATATTCCATTCATAGCCATCAGAGTTGACCATTGCAGATGTTACTGTAGCCTCGCCGAAGGCTGCTTGAGCAGGCTGGAGTGGTGATGCAATATTTCCAAAGCCTCGGAGGCTTGTGCTGTTTCCTTCATCAGTTGCCATGAGCCAATGGTAAGCATCTCCATTCGATTGTTCAGCAACATCGAGAATATCAAAAGTTTCCTGATTGAAGTTCACAGGAATGATTGTGCGTTGTAAGTTTTCAGAGTTGACGTGGATCACCTCAAGGGTGTTGTTTGAGGGGGAAACAGCAATGCTTCCGTCATGCAACTGGGTCAAAAATGTCATACCCAAGACATCCTCGTAATCTGCACCGATATCTCTGACGTCTCCGTTTTTGTCATAGTGGAAGATGACTCCACCTTCGTCACTCAGAACGGATGCAGTGTAACTACCAGATTCTCCGTAAACGATGTTCATGACGCGTCCATCTACCGTTTCAAGACCGTTGCTTCTGTAGTCAACGCCAGGTAGGGAAGAGGTACCTTGTATTGCGATTGCTCCAATGATGATGAATACAAAAAAACCGGATATAGCGACCCATTGGTGTTCAGATTCTTCTTCAAGAAGACCTCTCCAACCCTTCGCCATGATTGCAGGATGAGAAACGAGCACATGAAACCTTTTATCGAACTGATACCTATGTTTCATTTCTTCATTTTTGAAAATCTTGCGGCAAGGCTTGAGGCGGAGGGATGATAAAGGGAATATCGGTCGCAGGACTGCTTGGAGAGAGTATCATGGCACGTAAACCAGCATCTATGTATCGCCGTCTTAAGGGCCCTGCTTACACTCGTCGCAAGTATATCGGTGGTGTACCGAACAACAGAATCATGTCATTCCACGCCGGAAATCGAGTTGCTGCTGAGACAGGGCAGTTCAAAGTCATCATGGAACTCCGTGCTGACAACAGTTGTCAAATTCGACACACTGCACTAGAGGCTGCTCGTGTCATTTCAAACTCAACCATTCGTAAAATTGCCGGAACTGACGGCTATGCTCTTCGTGTCCACACTTTCCCTCACCACATTCTACGTGAGAACAAGCAAGCTACCGGAGCAGGTGCCGACCGTGTTTCTCAAGGAATGCGATGTGCTTTTGGAAAGAATGTTGGGACTGCAGCTCGTGTGAAGCGAGGGCAAAGAGTCATGTCACTCCAAATCAATCCTGAACATTACACCGTTGCTCGTGATGCACTCCGTAAAGCAAGCATGAAATTCCCGACCCCGTGCACAGTTCGTCTGATTCAAGGGCACGAGCATCTCAAAGGTCTCGTTTGAGTGTCATTGGGCTCAGCCCAATGTCGGCCAAACCTCGTTTTGGCAAGGCTTCTGGGCGGGAGTTCCTTAAGTCAGAAGCATAGCCATCGATTCAGCAAACAACGGAGATTTCGTATGAATAAAGTAAGTACTGTGCGTTCTTTCCGTGACATCTTGGATGATTCACGTCGCTGCAAGTTATCATCTGGGAGAGTGATTTGATGCGAGTCGCTATCCTTGATCAAGAGCGGTGTAAACCGAACAGTAATGCCTTCAAGTATTTGCAAAAGTATGCAGGTCTATGCGGTGGCGAATGTATTCAAGCGAATGAAAACGAATGTAAAATTCTTGAATCTGCCTGCCCACCGTGTCTCATTCGAGCGAAACTTTGCCCCGATGATGCGGTTAAAATCATCAATCTTCCAGAGGAGCTCGACACAGACATGATCCATCGATTTTCACTGAATGGATTCCGTCTTTTCCGTTTACCAGCACCTCGAAAACGCCAGGTGGTTGGTATACTTGGTCCCAACGGAATTGGAAAATCGACGGCAATCAAACTGCTTTCTGGTTCATTGCGCCCCAACCTTGGTGACTGGGAAAGCACTCCACCTGAATGGGATGAGATTATCTCGATGTTTCCAAGAGGAGAATTACGCGATTATCTCGGTTTAGTGTCTGAGGGTGAAGTGACAATTTCAACGAAACCACAACACATTGACAAATTGCCTAAAGTGTTTGAAGGCGAGGTACGTGAACTTCTTTCACGTGTCGATGACAGAAATGAACTTGAATCATATGCTAAAGATCTCGGTATTACGCACATTTTGAGTCGCAAACTCGGAGTTTTATCCGGTGGTGAACTGCAACGAGTCGCCATTTGTGCAACTTTGCTTAAAGAAGCAGATGTGTATTTCTTTGATGAACCTTCTTCGTATCTTGACATTTATGAACGGATGAGAATGGTTCTCATTCTCCAGGCCTTAGCTGAAAGGGGTAAACGCGTTCTTGTTGTCGAACACGATCTGGCGATTCTTGATGTTCTGTGTGATCTTGTTCACATCGTGTATGGCGATAAGGGTGGATATGGAATCTTCACTCCTTCTCGCTCAACTCGAACTGCTGTCAATGCTTATCTTGATGGATTCCTTGTTGAAGAGAATGTTCGTATTCGTGACAAACCGATTCGCTTCATGAAACATTATGAGCGAGCCAGTGAACAGGGAAGTGCCGTTTTAGAGTGGGGAGATGTTGAAAAGAAGCTTGGTGATTTTACACTAACTACCGGACAGGGTTCGGTTCATCGTTCGGAAGTCGTTGGCGTGGTTGGGCCAAACGCAACGGGTAAATCAACGATGATTAAGATCCTCGCAGGTGAGATGGATTATGACGGTGGTTGGGTATCTGATGGTGCTTCAATCTCATACAAACCCCAGCACATCTCTGCAGGTTTTGAGGGAAGTGTTCAACTCTGGCTTGATACTGAAATCGGCCCGAAATGGCGTTCTGGTGAATTTAATGTGACGGTCATACGAGCATTAGGAGTCGATAAATTACTTCCGAAAAGAGTCAAGAAACTCTCTGGTGGAGAGCGCCAAGCAGTCGCCATAGCCATATGTTTGGGACGTGAAGCAGATTTGTATTTGTTTGACGAACCATCCGCTCACTTGGATGCAAATGCTCGAATGGTTGCGGCAAAAGCAATTCGTAAGACAATGGAAATTAATGAAAAATCTGCATTTGTAATCGACCACGATGTCTATTTCATAGACATTGTAAGTGACTCCTTACTTGTCTTTGAAGGTGAAGGTGCTGTTCATGGTTCTGCTAAAGGTCCTTTCCGCCTTCGTCAAGGCATGAATCGTTTCCTTCAAAGTGTGAACATTACATTTCGAAGAGATCATGATTCAAAACGACCTCGAATCAACAAACCCGAGAGCCGTAAAGACAGGGAGCAGAGGTCAGATGGAGACTTCTATTCGTTTGAAAATTAGGTGAGGTGAGAGAATGCCAGTAGGAATACCGCCACTTGGAGGACCTTTGGGGCGTTCACGCTCGCGTATTTCCGCAAGTGGACTTACGACTTTTCTTCGTTGTAAAAGGCAATGGTTCCTCGGTTCGAAAGTCGGTATATCGGGACCATTAAGACCTTCACAAGTAATTGGAATTGTTCTCGAAGATGCTCTTTGCGGAATGATGATGCAACGTCCCACAGTACAATTCGAAACCTTTTCAGAATTGAAAGAATGGATGTTGAGTTTGATTCCAAATGCATCTAAGGAAGCTCTCGCATCGGGAAAAAATCTCTGGGATGAAGGAATTTGGCATGCGCCCGATACATCATGGGAGGATGTGGAACTTGAATCGTTTCAAGAGCGTCTTGGAAATGGTTTAGCATTGTTATTTGAAGAAGTTGAAGCGTGTTTTGATGCGAATGGTGGCCCCTACTTGGATCTGATGAGGAAGAATGAGTCGCCATTTAGAATCCCATCTCCAGCATGGGGGGACGAGCCTCATTTCCCAATACCTGATAAAGTTCGCAACCATGATTTGCGTTCGTGGGCAGTTGCTGAACAGGCAATGAAGTGGCAGGCACCGGGTTCTCCAGTTTCATGGAATGAAGCCTTGGAAGTCGCTCGTCCATGGACGAAGGACCCTCGCGTCCACCAACCTCAACGATTATTTCATCCCGAGCGGTGGGCAGCAGGCGAACTGGACTTGGTTCTTCGATGGGATGGAAGAATTCGTATCGTCGATATCAAATCAGGTAGTCCGAGTTCGAAATTTGCTGAATCACTTCAACATCAATTACGATTCTATGCTTGGCTTTGGCATGAGACGCATGAAGGAGAATGCGTTGATGGTTTAGAGGGGTGGTATCTGAATGGCCCTCACCGAATTTTGTATGATGCCCCCCTCGCTGAAGAATATGAGCATATGACTTCTGAATTTTTCAAAGTTAATTCCGAGATGCAAGCCATGGGATCGGGTCCCGCTGCGATGCCAGTCCACCCAGAGGATGCGTGTGATGGAAGTTCAGCCGGTTGCCATTGGTGTAGTTTGGCTCGTGATGAGAATGGTCAATGGTTTGGAGATGAATTACTCTCAGAAATCACCTCGAAACGAGAAATACAACTCACGGTTCCCAGTGAGTCCTTGTCAAATATTCCCGTTCGCGTGAGTGTTCAAGGGAAATTTACCGGTGCTTGGGGTCCATTGCCGAATCATTTTGGAGAACCGGTTCTCGGAGCAATGTTAGTTGCTGGTGGAGTCCAAATCACGGTGGAAGAGAGCGAACCGGGGAGTTATCCGCTCCTTCACGAACAAGAAAGTGGAGAACTCGTGATACTTGACGCACTGCCAGGTGTGTGGCGAGGAGCGCCTCGATTATATGTCGATTCGAGAACGAGAATAATGTCAGTTCAACAAGCTGCTAATGAATTTGAACAAACCGGTTCTTCACTTTCGGAGAGCCTCACACGAATCGGTTTACTCCGTACTCGGGCAAATGTCGAAGGTATTGTTCTCAGTGTTCGCAAACGTTCAGGCGTCCGATTAGATGCAAAGCCTTGGACGATGCTTAATGTTCATCTTTGGGATGGAGATTCAGTTGTGGAAGTTGCTTCTTTTGGTTCAAGCATTACCGGGCAAATGGAATCCCTGCGGCCTGGTCAGACATTGAAGCTCTTGGCTGCTGAAATAGGATGGAGGGCAGGCCTGCCACAACTCCGTATTGACACGAGAAAAACACGTCTCCAAATCAAAGAATAGTCTTGTTATGGGTTTGAAGAAGATTCGTTCCTAATAGGCTTCGAAGTAATGAATCAAGATTAACCACCGGAAGAGATCGTGGTCACCAAGAGTTCGACTGATTGAGAAAGAATTGTGGCATGCGGCAAAACTACACCATCATGACTCACTATGACCATCGAAGGTAGGATTTCCGCTTTTGTAAGAGCTTCCCGGACAGTTTTCCCGCTTTCGATGTCTATCTTGACATCATAGTCTCGTCCTTTGAGGTGTATCTCCATACTACTCCGT
>CALCOP010000177.1 GCA_937897365.1 uncultured euryarchaeote | reverse complement strand
CAACTGTCTATGTAACAGGAGCACTGGCACTTTTGCTTGAAGAAAATCCGCAACTCACAGAATCGACATCTTCAGCGAATACCGTACAGGTCAAAGAGTGGATCCAGCAGTCCGTTACGCCCAGAGAAAGTCAAACCGGACATGATGATGACTATGGCTATGGATTATTGAATATCCAAAACCTTCTTGATGCTGCAAATGCGTGAACTCATCACTTCTTGGTGAGCGCAACTAATGTACCTCCAAAGAGAGGCATAAATGCAATGTGGTGTGTTTCATTTGTTGATTTAATCAACTCCATCCACTGGTTAAATCCATCAACTAAGAGCATTCCATCTTTATCATCTTCCTCAACATTACCTAAGGGCATATCAGGCTCTACTGTGAACAATACCCCTTTTGAGGAGAGAAAAGGCAGCAAAGCCTCAATATTGCGGGCACGAGTTTCTGATGGTCCATCAACAATGATAGCGTCATTGTCTGACACGATGCGTGGGGATCCCACTTCAAGTCCAGTCGATGAAGCTGCGTGCCAAGCATTGGTTTCACCAATTAAAGCATCGAGGTTTCCTACGACGATTGATGTGTATGACTCAGCATCATGACGGAGCATGAGTCTGCGCAGTATAACTGCAAATTTTGCACCATCCTCGACTAATTGATATCGTTGAGGTGTTGAAGCATCGGTGACAAATAAATCATAAATCCACGCACTTCGATGACCGATACCTGCGCCGACTTCAAGAACGGATTGGGGTTTCAGTTTACCGAGAGCATCTCGAAGTCGGCGAAGAATGGAAATCGACCAAGTCGTCAAACCCATGTGTTGCAACTGTGTTCCGATGTTGGTAGCAATTTCGGGTTCATCACGAGAACGTGAATCATCAGCGGATAACAAGTGGGCTAACACTTCTGCCTTTCCTATTTCAGAATCAGTGCCCTCATGCTCCGTCATGATGGTGCCTTACTGCGCAATGACTTCAAGCCTCGCTTAAGCGCCTGAGCCGGTACCTTCAAACGGGAGAGTATGAGCGCATAGACGGGGAAGTCCATGACTGACAACATCGAAGACCAAGATTTCATCGATGATGATGAAATTATTCTTGAAAATGCAGTGCTCTGCCCGCAGTGTAACGAAATGACCGGACACGCCATTCTCAAAGAAACTCCAAAAGGCACCGGAGCGGACTATTTACTGAAGTGTGAAGATTGTGAAAAGATACATACCGCACACATACGCCCCCCTCCGATAGTAAAGATTCCATTTGTTCTAACCGAAGGCCCGTCCTCCATAACAAAGGCTATTGAAATCGATGCCGATGAGACTCTTGAGTTAGAAGATGTCTTTGAAGAAGATGACAAGTTGTGGTCAATCAATCAAATCGAAATGAAGGATGGGCGATATGTCAAGCGTTGTGAAGCGAGTCTTGTTGTTCGCGCCTCGGCATTACGTTGTGACATGGTTCGTGTCAAACTTACATTAACAAGAGGCGAAGATTCTTCATCTGATGTTTTGGTTGTGCCAGCTGATACCCCCTACACTGCAGGTCATTTGATCGATATCGATGAACATACATGGCGTATTCGAGCAATACATATGGGACGTGCACGCACTCTCCGTGGAACGGTTGAAGCTCGTGACATCAAACGCATGTACTTGCATGAACCCCCAAACCCCGAGCACTTTGCCCCTCGCACACCGAGAGAGCGCAGACAAGCTTGGAAAGAGGGGAAACTCGGTTTCAATCCAAATCCAATACGGCCAAAAGAGGTTGTAAAGAAAGGTGTAACACCTGCAAATAAACGCAAGAAAAAGAAACCACGAAAGTGATTAGGGCCTGTTGGTCCACGGCATAATGAAGGCCTTAGCAACCTGCGTTCCGATGGTGGGATTTTCTTGAAGACGGCGAATACTATACTCATACCATTTCTCACCATAAGGCACATACACTCGAGTGCGATGTCCGTTCTTCGCTAATTTTCGCCGTAATGGACCACGTACACCAAGTAACATTTGAAATTCGTAACCAGGGCCTTTGGCTTTCCGAGCCGGCCCGGCATTTGTTCGCGGGTCGGGTATGTTTGGACCCATTCCATGGGACTCAAGTGCAGATTTTGCATAGTCAATTACCGGCAAATCATGACTTGCAATTGAACAGTAGGCTCCTGCCTCGAGCATCCTATCGATAGATGCATTCGTAGCATCAACAATGTCTTGGTAGGACGTGTAAGCAATATCATCTGACTCAAGATAAATACCCTTGCATATTCGATAATCTGCTGCTGGGCCCAATTCTGCTTCAAGGTGGTTAATGTCGTCAAGCGTACGGAAAAGACGACCTTGCAAAACTGTTCCGACATTCGTCAATCCTTGTTTATGAAGGTCGAGAACAACTTGAATTGTCGCAGTAGTTACACGATAATCTTCCATGTCGAGGCGGACAAAAAGGTCGTTTTCATTCGCAATTCGAACTAAAGTTTCAATATTTTTCATACCAACTTTTTCATCAATAAGCAGACCGAAAGCGGTTGGCTTAATGGAAAGATTTGCATCAAGATTATGTTCTCGAATAGCTTCAATTACAGCAAGATATTCATCTAAGAAAAATTGCGCTTCTTCAAGGGATGTGATTTCTTCCCCTAAGACATCAACCGTAAAACATGCGTTTTCTTTCGATAGGCGCTGCATGATTGCAACAGCATCCTTCAATGTCGGACCTGCAACATACCTTCGAGAAACCCAACCGACAAACCATTTCGGCATACGGATAGTCATTGCCACAATTGACTTTGAAAACCAACTGACCATGGACTCACCCAACTAATCGTCATCGTAGGAGACTCTTGAGGCTTACCTCAATTTGACTTGCTCGATTCACCGTCGAGGAGTGAATAGATCGCCTTCGATGTCATCAGCGGGGCGGAGAGTGACTCAAGATGAGAGCGAATTGCTTGCCGCTGCCAACCCTTGAATGCCTTCTTATCCATCGAGAAAATGATATTGCCTCCAGGATATGCTCGCCTTGTAGCATCGTATGCAGCAGTAATCGATTGTTTCCAATTTCCAAGCGGTTCCTCTCCATCAATCAATGGCGCTATGAAAGGAAGCGCATATGTCGCAAGCATGTGCCCGATACGCAAGCCCGGGTTTAAACCAAGATTGTTCGCTCTCGGTGCGTAGTGACCACCACCGAGTGTAATCAACACCGGTTTCCCTTCATCTTTCAGGGGGTCCCATGAGCCAAATCCGTCACTACCATCGAGTCCAAGTCCGCGATGAATGATATCGGCCAAAAGCTCAGCCGCACCTTTATGTCCCCAAGTTTCAGCGGTTGAACCAACTTCGATGAAAAGTGAGGGGACCTCTAACCATGGACCATGGTGCGTCACTTCCAGTGATGTATCGAACTCCTCTCCAAGGTCAGCGTGTTCAGATTTACGAACCAACTCTTGCCACCACGATGCAAGTCGAGGAGATGGTGGGGGCGCATGTCCAGCTTTACCACCGTAAGGTGGAATCTCTTCTACATCAAGTTGCATAACGCCTACAGGATGCAATGTGAGCGAGGGGCGGCCACTCGCAGCAGAGTGACGGGACGGGAAAATAATCTCGCCAACTGTTTCTCCAGTTGCAATCATCCATCTTTTCGCAAGGAAATCCTCTTGGAGCAAACTACCGGGAAGGATCCATATTCGTGCGTTTAAACGTTTGAATGCAGGTTGACCCTCTACCTGCATCATAGAGTCCCAGTGAGCCATATTCATGAGCGCATCTGATTGATTGGTCGAAGCAATGTCCGTTGCGCTTACTGCGATGAGCGTTACACGTATTTCGCCCATGTTCGATGCTATGGGAATCAACATTTCATACCTTGTACATGCGAGTATTGACAAAGAGGCACTGTGAGCAACCTCCATGGCCGGTTCAA
>CALCOP010000176.1 GCA_937897365.1 uncultured euryarchaeote | reverse complement strand
CAACATGAAAAGACCATCATCTTCTCGAATGTCTGCAACAACCAACCGAGCACTGTCTTCACCAAATTCAGGAGTTATGAAAGTGTAAAGCCACTGGTCGCCAATTTCCCATTCTGGAAGCATTTTCTGTTCTTCTGTAGTCGTGTCTTCAGTCGAAGACATGGTGGAACCGGAGGTACATCCTGCAAGTGCACTCATGCAGAGCAAAAGCAACAGCATTACGCCGGCTTGAAACCTTCGACCCATGTCTATCCGAGTTGGGCTTTCTTCAAGAGCCTAACGCACCGAGGCGTTTCAAACAAGTTGTCCTGTTCCAGCCAAAACAACTGCAACAATCGACATCAACTTGATGAGAATATTGAGTGATGGGCCGGATGTGTCCTTGAACGGATCTCCAATCGTATCACCGATAACTGCTGCTTCATGTGCATCATCGCCTTTCTTAGCGCCTTCAATGTGGTCTTGCTCGATTGCTTTCTTGGCATTGTCCCAAGCACCACCAGCGTTAGCCATGAAGAGAGCCATGAGAACACCAGTCACAAGAGAACCTGCAAGAAGTCCACCAAGTGCATCTGCATCAAGCGCCAATCCGACAACGACTGGTGCTACAACTGCAACAACACCGGGACCGACCATCTCACGGAGAGCTGCCTTCGTAGAGATATCAACACAGGTTTGTGAATCAGGATAGGTCATATCGCCTGCAACGACTTTTTCTGGCCACGTTGTTGCGTCTTCCAAGTCGCCTTCAAACGAAGAGTCCTTTGACAAACTTTCCCGCATGATTGCGAATTGGCGTCGGATTTCAACAACCATGTCACCCGCAGCCTTACCGACTGAGGTCATGGTCATGGCTGCAACCACGAACGGTAGACCGCCACCTATGAGAAGACCAATGACGACCATTGGATTGGTCAGGGTGAGGTCGAGATTGTCTGGGCCGACTGCCGCAGTGTAAGCAGCAAACAGTGCAAGCGCAGTCAATGCTGCTGAACCAATCGCAAATCCTTTTCCGACTGCTGCAGTCGTGTTACCAATTGAATCAAGTTCATCGGTAATTGCTCGAACATCGGAACCAAGTCCACTCATCTCAGCAATTCCACCTGCGTTATCAGCAACTGGCCCGTAAGCATCGACGGTCATGGTTACACCAACGGTAGCAAGCATACCCATTGCAGCCATTGCAATACAATAGAGACCGTAATCAGATCCACCGAAGTGGTTTGCTCCAAAGATACCAGCGGCAATCAAGATAATCGGAATGAAGGTCGACATCATACCAACTGAAAGTCCTGCAATAGCGTTCGTCGCAGGTCCAGTCTTGGACATTTCACCAATGTGGGGGATTGCTCTCGTTGGAATACCAAAGACAGGTTCAATTCCAGTATAGTATTCAGTAATGAGGCCAATTGCGATTCCGACAACACTACCCAAAACAACCGAGTGCATGACACCAACCTCAACATCAATGAGTCCTTGGTTAATGGAGAGGTAACCACCTGCCCAAAACAGAATTGCTGCGATGAATGTCGTGTTACGTAGTGCAGCTGCTGCATCTTTACCGTTCTTGAGAACATACATTGAGAACACACCGATAATGGATGCAACGTAGCCGATGAGACCGAGCATAATTGGCATCATGATATAATCGGAAGAGCCTGCAAAGTCATCTGAACTTGCAATAATCATTGCTGCAATGATTGAGCCGACAAACGATTCAAAGATATCTGCTCCCATTCCTGCAACGTCACCAACGTTGTCACCGACGTTATCTGCGATAACACCGGGATTGCGTGGATCGTCTTCTGGGATTCCTGCTTCGACTTTTCCGACCAGGTCAGCACCGACGTCAGCCGCCTTGGTGTAGATTCCACCTCCAACACGAGCAAACAGAGCGATGGATGAAGCACCCATACCGAATCCTGCAGCAGCAGAAAGGTCTGGATTTGCATCACCCGCTCCAAGCCAGTATGCGACAAGAGAAATACCGAGTAGACCAAGTCCACCTACTGAAAGACCCATGACAGCTCCTCCGTTGTAAGATACTGAGAGGGCTCCGGCCTTGCCGTCGTTCTTGGCAGCCATTGTAGTTCGGCCGTTCGCTGAAGTTGCTGCACGCATTCCAGAGAATCCTGCAGCAACGGATGCAAGAGCTCCACCAAAGAAGGCGATTGCAGTATTCATGTCATTGAGTTGTGTAAGTGCAGCACCGACAACAACCACGAAAATGGCGAGGACTCGGTATTCTGCGAACAGGAACGCCATAGCGCCTTTCTGAACTTCTTCAGTGATGTTAGCAACTTTCTCATTGTCAATTTTCACTTTGTTTACTTGTTGGTACAGCATAAACGCAACAGCAAGTCCGAAAAGACCTGCACCTGCGGCAATCATTGGTATATTATCCAGCATCATAGAACACCTTGTTATTCCGGCGACCTAAGAACCCTTGATAAGAGGTTCCCCCATTAAATCCCCCCCTTAACTGCTTTTAACGGGTTCATTCGACTCGCCGATAACCGTTGTCAACCTGTCAAAGGAAGCAATTCTTCAAAGGGGAGAGGCGCACACACCACATCATGAGCATCAGCGCAGAGGAAATCTTGGCCGAGATTGGCCCAGTTCAAGACATCCTTGACGAGCATGATGGCGTCGTAACCGTCTTGGATACAACCGATGGCAACATTATGCTTTCACTTGATGGGGGATGCAATGGTTGTTCTTCAACTCCAATGACTGCCATGCAAATCTACTATTCTCTCAAAAAGTTAGAAAACATCAATGATGTCATTTTCGTCAACGGTGAACTTCCTGAATACATGCGCACCTTCATTGACCAAAAGATGGCAAAGGAAGCCTCGAGCACCGAACAAGTGGATACAGACTCGTCAAAACCTCGTGGAGAAATTCTCTGATTACTCCGCTTCATTCGATTTTCCAATCGTGTGTGGATTTGCTCCAAAGGACACATTTTCACCTTTGATATTCATTCTGGCAGAAATTGCGATGACAATACAGACTAAAGAAAGCGGTTTTGGCAAATAATTTGAGCCCCATAATTCTCCTCCGGAGAGGGAAAGCCACCATAAGACACCCGCTGCGCTCAAAAGCAATACAGCGATAGCATTCTGTACGAGGTTTTCGGCTTTTTGAGAGCGGGAAAAAGTAGCAATGAATGTGAACAAAAGGGCCGAAACACCACAGAGGAACTCAGCGAGATGTTCGATGAACACGACACTGACCATGAACAAGCCTGTGGCTTGTGGTTCTTCAACATGAAGTTCAGCCGTGAAGAGGGAGAGCAATCTTTGAGAAGGGTGGAGTGCATCGTCACTCATGGCAGGGGGTGGAGGTTTTGTTCTTCCGAAGGCTCGGCCGAACGGCCCCCCGTATTTTTCGCGAAATCAAGTTGCCGCTGTACTCCACCAAGTCGCAGTACTCCTCGAACTCAACGGAGCGAATGTCTTCCGAGTCCGTTCCTATCAAAACGCAAGTCGAATGCTCGGAAGTCTGACCGAAGATTTGGGTGAATTGGTCGCAACCGGTCGGCTTTTCGAAATGAAAGGCATTGGAAAGGGTCTTGGTTCTGCCCTAACCCAAGCAATCGGTGAAGGCCGATGGCCGAGTGACTGGCAAGACATTCATGAACAAACTTCCAAAGGTTTGATCGAAATGCTTGGCATACCAGGTCTTGGTCCAAAGCGCATCAAATTGATGAACGAAGAGTTGGGTGTCGATTCAGTTGCAACTCTAAAGCAAGCGGCGCTCGATGGTCGAATCGCTCCAATGAAAGGATTCGGAGAAAAATCCCAACAGCGGATGTTGGACGGAATCGAATTGCTCGCTCGATTTAGAGCACGTAGACGTCTTGATGTGGGTTTGAAGTATGGCGAAGCTTTTCAATCGAAAATTGCGGCTCTTGATGGGGTTCTAAAAGCGCAGTTGGCTGGAAGTGCTCGAAGAAGAAAAGAAACAATTGGAGATTTGGATGTGGTTGTTGCTGTAGAAAGTGAACAACACGAAATGGTTTCACAGGCGATTCTGGGATTGCCAGGGATTGCAGATGTCAAGGGCGCTGGTGATTCTAAAATCAGCATTATCCTTGACACGAGTATCTTTGAGGGTGGATTTACTGTAGGCCATATCGATACCAAAGTCTTGGATGCAATTGGTGGAGATGATTACGAACAATTGGAAAGTGGTGGAACGATTGACGCTCAAGTTCGCTTAGTATCTCCAGAGGTTTTTCCATTTACATTAGCCTATTTCACTGGCAGTAAAGAACACAATATCGCTATGCGTCAACGAGCCATTGACCGTGGTCTAAAACTCAACGAGTTTGGACTCATACCCGATGAAAAAGCAGGGGATTTGAAAGGCATGGCGGCAGCGGTATACTCCCTTCCTGCGGTAGATGAAGCCGATATTTATCGTCATCTTGAACTTGATTGGGTCACTCCTGAACTTCGAGAAGATACCGGTGAAATTGCCGCTGCTGAATCCTCCAACCTCCCCTCGCTTATCACTGGAAACGATATACGGGGTGCTCTGCATAATCATACCACGCTTTCAGACGGTGAGGCTACACTTGCAGAAATGGCAGATACAGCACGGAAGTTAGGCTGGGGCTGGTTGGGAGTTGCTGACCACTCCCCGTCGCTCAAAATTGCAAATGGAGCCAGTGCTGAAGATTTGCTCAAACAAGGCGAGACTGTTCGCGAGTACAATGCTGCTTGGGCAGAAGAGGGGATTGATTTCCGCTTATTCCATGGCGTTGAATCAGACATTCTTGAAGGAGGCAGACTCGACCATCCAGATGATGTACTTGCACAATTGGACTACACCGTTGCTTCAGTTCACGCTCTTTCAAAGTGGAAGGCACGCGATGAAATTGAAAATACTGAAGAGTTAATTCGGGCCATTGATCATCCTGCTACAACAATCCTCGGCCACCCTACCGGACGAATTTTACAAGGAAGAGACGGATATGAGTTGGATCTATTTGCGATTCTTGAACACATGGCAGAACATAATGACGAGGGACGACTCAAAGCAGTTGAATTGAATGCGAGTCCCTACCGTTTAGATTTGGACTGGCGATTATGTAAGCATGCCAAAGGATTGGGCGTCCCAGTAATTATCAATCCGGATGCACATTCTATACGCGGTTTAGCAGATGTTAGTTATGGAGTGATGGCAGCACGCAAGGGCTGGATTGAACCCCAAAATGTTCTCAACTCGCTTTCAGCGAGCGAATTGGCACAACGCCTTTCGTAAGCGGATTTGAACCACACCTTCATGCCACACCGCTTATTGGACACAACATGCGCCTCCTAAGGACACTGATTATTGGAGGGGTTATGCTGATACCTGGCCTGCTTTTGTCAATGATTGTTTGGTATTCTGCCGGACAACCCGTAACAGAACCGCTGGAATCACTCATCTGCAACGGAATACCTCTCCTCTCTGTTAGTATCGGGCTATTTTTTGGTTGGAAAACCGGTGAAGCATATGCAGTTAAGATGGAGTCGTGAGGCGATTATATGCTGAGTATCGACATCGGGCAATGGCACAAATTATGCAGTGCTTTTGAAGATTTTTTTACCAATGTCAACGGTGAAGTCGAGTATACAGAGGATGTGCTCCGCTTCATTTCACCACACGATCAAGTCCAGACAAGTCTATTTCTTTATCGTAGAGGGGACTTTGCCGCTTCAATGCCGTTGCACGGTATTGATGCTAAAGTCGAAGATGTTCGCTTCAAACCTGGAGATTATGAGATTCAACTCATCGGCGACGGTGTCGACTACACCTACAAAGTGCCTCCTCAACTCGTGATGGGGGAATGACATGAAGCGAAGTGAAAAAGCACAACGAATTGCCGTTATGCTTGAAGAATTTTATCCGGAAACTCCCGTTCCACTCGACCATGAAAATGACTTTCAATTGCTCGTAGCGGTTTTGATGAGCGCTCAAACTACCGACCTCAAAGTCAACCAAGTGACGCCTGCGCTTTTTTCCAAAGCGCCAACTCCAGATGCAATGGTCAAACTCAGCGTTGAAACGATTCTTAGCGACATACGCCAAGTGGGCCTTGCCCCAACAAAAGCGAAGAATATTCACCGTTTGTCGCAATTATTGGTCGAGCGCCATAATGGCATCGTACCGCAGACATTTGAAGAACTGGAAGACCTGCCCGGTGTAGGTCATAAAACAGCTGGAGTCGTTATGGCTCAGGCCTTTGGAGTACCCGCATTTCCAATTGACACACACATCCATCGGCTTGCTGCTCGATGGGGGCTTTCAAATGACACAACCGTTCAGAAGACCGAGCATGACCTCAAAGCGGTGTTTCCAAAAGAGATTTGGAATAAACTGCATTTACAAATTATCTTCTTTGGAAGAGAGTATTGTCCTGCAAGAGGACATGACCTCACAAAGTGTCCAATCTGTTCTTGGGCCGCTACCAAAAAAAGAATTGCTCTCGAGAAAAAACGTTGACCAAATGGATTTTCAGTGGTCAGAGGTACCTTAAATCGGTCAACTCGGTTGTAGTTCACACGTTGAAAAGTGCGGATGCAGATTCAAGAATAAGTGAAGTGACATATGAGGTAATTCCTGCAATCCAGAGTAGCTGAATAGATTGGCCCATTGCAGTAGTAGCGCCGCCCCCGCGAAGACGGTTCGAGATGACCGAAACAGCCCAGACCTGGAACAAGATAAGGATGGAAACAATAATTTTGAACAGTCGAATATTTTCACTGACCCCAGATGCATCATCCATAATCGGAAGGGCAATCTGAGCACCAAACTGAGCGAGGTCAACGTTACTGTTCTCGGTAAAAGTTGTAGCAATTCCTGCAATAGAGTCGCCAAGACGCATCACAATCGATATCGTGACATTCAAGCTGGTCACACAGGCAATGAGTAAACCGAGAGCGACTCCACGCATAGTATTGGCCGATAACGATCTGCGACGGCGTAGAGAAAGGAGGCTACCAACGGTCCGAGAAACCATTTCAGCAGTTTCTGCTGGCTGTCCCGATGATTGAGAACCTTCGATGTAAATTCGAGTATATCGTGAAATCACAGCGGAGTTGGTATCTGCGTTGAAATAATCCCATGCTCGGTCAGAATCAATTCTCGTCGAAAGTCGACGTTCTAAACGGTCGATTGAGTCATCAAGCATTCCGAAATCAATACCACGCAGTGCTTTGATAGTTGCTGAAGGTTCGGCAGAACGGGCTTGTGCAGTTCCACCAAGTGCACGAATGAAATCGGGATAGGTTTCATCCCGGCGAAGAATTTGACGCTCCTCACGACCAACCATCAGTGCGGGAATCAGCAGAGGTGAGAGTGGAGCTGCAATCAAGAGTAAACCATAACGGTCCCATTGGGAAGTGACTGCCTCCCAAGCAGATAAAACCGTAAAAATAGTGACAACGAGAAGAATACCCGTGAGAATAAATGAAAGTACGAGTGACCGTACAAAGTTAATTCGAAACGGCGTATCGAGGGAATCACGAGCAAAAGTAGGATCTTCAGGAATCGAGGCACGGAAAGCAAAAACAGCACCGACTTGAACAACGGTGAACAGCAAACCTGCAAGCAGTAAAAATCGTAATCGACTTGCGACCTCGATTGATGTGTCACTCGCTGAACCAACTTCGAAGAGAATGAGATGTATCCCTGCAACAACGATTCCGAAAAGACCTGCTGAGACGAGGGATACATAGATTTCTTTCATTGTATCTACAGATTCAAGTCGAGTATCGTAAAGTGTAGAATATTGTTCCGATACTGTTTCTTGTTCAGAACGCATGAACTCATCAATCGGTTGACCTGCTTCGATT
>CALCOP010000175.1 GCA_937897365.1 uncultured euryarchaeote | reverse complement strand
CATGGAACCGACTTTACCGCCAATCATTTCCAAAACGTGAGCAACTGTCATTCGTGAAGGAATAGCGTGCGGATTGATAATCAAATCAGGTACAATTCCATCAGCAGTAAATGGCATATCTTCAGGTTCAACAAGTCGTCCAATAACTCCTTTCTGACCGTGTCGAGATGCAAACTTGTCTCCGACTTCAGGAACTTTGTGGCTTCGAACCATGACTCGAACAAGACGTCCAGAATCAAGAGATTCAGTTACATAGACATTGTCGACCCAACCCTTCTCACCATGCCGGACAAGCATCGAGGATTCTCGACGTTCTTGGGCAAGGAGGAACGCTCCACCCGCAGATTCCTCAAGGAACCGAGGAGGACTGGTTTTACCAACCAAGACATCTCCGCCTTCAAGATGCATTTCGGGAAGCGGTAGGCCATCTGCCTCAAGATGTCGGTAGGACTCTTCAGGTTTGAGACCCTTGACTTCTTGCAGCGAACTTCCTGGCTTTTCGATTTCTTCAACTTGACCACCTGGGAATCGGCGACGCTCTGCGTTGTATGTTCGGTTAAATGTTGAACGACCAAGTGCACGGTCGACTGAACCCTTGTTCATGATGACAGCGTCTTGCATGTTGTATCCATGAAGGGACATAATTGCCACGATGAAGTTTTGACCACCTGGGCGCTCATCGAAATGAGTTGATTCCATAGCAGCTGTTCGCGTAATTGATGTCTGTGTGTAGTGCAAGATGTGCGCACGCGTATCTGGGCGCATTCGGTAGTTGGAACTTGGAAGACCAAGAGATTGCTTTACCATTGCAGTTCCGCCAGTAACACGTGGGGTAGAATTGTGTTCTGGGTATGGAATCAGTGAAGCACAGACACCCAATACGAGTTGAGGGTCGATTTCACAGTGAGTGTATTCTTCATCATACAGCAACGGAACAGAGATGTCAGCAGATTCCCAATCTCCGTTCGGCATACGGACCTTTGCCACCAACTTTGCTTCAGTAGCACCAGGCTCACCAAGGTTGATCCATTCGACATTTTCGTTTGTCAATGGGCGACCTGCATAAGGGCCGGATGGAACGGTTTCAGGGAGAACAAACGGACGAGCTGCGATGAGGAGGTCTTCCTCTTCTTCTGCGTCGACCCATTCAACAACTCCTTCGTTGACTAAATTCTTGAACGTCATTTCGCCTTCACGAAGAGCTTGCAGGTGGTCACCTGTCAAACGTGGTGCGCCGTCATAAAGAATGATGAGCGGACGCAAAATACGTCCCTTGTCAGTGTTGATGAAAATATCCTTGTTTTCTTTATCGTGTCGGATAGATACTTCTGCAGGAATTGTTCCACGTCGTCGAGCCGATTTGAAATGACGAACCAAGTTCTTGCCGTTCTTGTGAATACCGTAAATGTCGCCGTTAACGTGAATACGGTCACCGGAACTCCAGTCCTCAAGTTCACTGTTGACGTCAAGTTCGTCGAGTTGTTCTCGAACTTCAACTTCGCTAATGTGTTCTGAGATATCGATCATTTGTGCTGCATTCTTCACAAGGCCACAGTTTTGACCTTCTGGAGTTTCGTTCGGGCACAAACGTCCCCACTGCGTAGGGTGCAGGTCACGTGCTTCGAAGTGGGGTTGACTTCGGACAAGAGGAGAAGTAACTCTGCGCATGTGCGAGAGAGAAGCAAGATAGGTTGTTCGGTCGAGTAATTGACTGACACCTGATCTTCCACCGACCCAGTTTCCTGTAGCAAGTGCGTGCATAATCTTGGAAGTAAGTACGTCAGGTCTTAGGCATGATGTGATTTTCAGTTCACGCTTGCGGTTGTGGTGGCGCTCAAGTTGATATTTCAAGTCACGAGCGAGTTGTCCTGATGAAACACGGAACAAGTCTTCGATGAGATCACCCGCTAGTCGAACACGCTTGTTCGCATAGTGGTCCTTGTCGTTAGGCTCACGGTTTGTCAATGCCATTTCGAGAACTTGACGAACGATTCGTCCAAGGAAAATAGCCTTCTTCTTACGGTCTGTTGGCTGGTCGCCCAGGTGAGGAAGAAGTTCACGGTCGAGTAACTGGTTTACACGTTGTTCGCGGTATTCCTTTTGTTGACCGGCTGCGAATTTCTTTTGCAACCATTCGTGTGCCTCAACCATCGATTGAACAGCATACTCTTCATTGTCGTTGACTTCGTTTAGATTAGCAACGATATACTTGAAAGTCTCTGTTGGACCTGCGACTGTTTGGAACACTTCTTGGTCGTTTTCGATTCCGAGTGCTCGCATCAAAAGAACGACTGGAATTGCAGTTGTTCCTGCTGTGCTTATTTTGACCATAAGCATTCCATCTCGTCGCTTTTCGACATTCAATGGTTTGCGCATTCCGTCTTTTTGAGAGAAAATCTTTGCGACTTCAGTTCGCTTAGCATACCGCTTGTTAATTTCAACAGTGACACGGTTTGGTGCAAGGTCTTCCATCGAGATAAGAACACGTTCGGTTCCGTTGATAATGAAATAACCTCCTGGGTCGAGAGGATCTTCACCACGCTTTCGCAGGAGATCGTCCCACATTGCTGCGTCTTCGCTTGAAGTGGTAGGATACAATTGGCGCTCTCCGGCGATGTGCTTTGCGTGCAAATTACATCGAGAGGAGCGGACCATGATAGGCATGCTACCAACTTGAACTCCGGCCTCGACAGGTGAAGGTACACCGTTACGAGAAATTTGGAAATCAATGGTAACCGGTGACATATATGTCAACTTTCGCAGTCTGCATTCCATGGGTGAGGAAGGGTGCTCAGCACCATTTGCTTCACGGATTGTTGGTTCGCCAAGCTTGATGTTCTTCAAACGAATAGTAATGTCGTGGTCGACAACGTCCAGTTTGATGTATCCACCATCGTCATCAATGATTTCTTCATCGGTTCCTACACGAATGTTGCGGATGATTTTCTCCATACGGGAAATGGAGTTGTCACCGGATGGGATACAGTCGTCATACGATGCGAGTTGGTGGTTGACAAGGCTTCTTTCTTTGAAAAATGATTGAATAATTTCTTGCATATTTGATACCCCCTTCAGTTACCCTCAACAATGAGTCGATAAGCAACTGTTTTGCCCGCAGATGGTGACTTGCGGACGACTTTCAGTACGCGGTCGGCGATCCAACCTGCGGCGAGTGGTTTATGGTCTGGGTCTGCAGCAAGACGAGCATTGTCTTGCGCCTCAGCGATTTCCTTGATGACTTGAACGACAGGGTCGGTAATGAGTATCTTTGGCAACCATTCCTTCGCAAGGCGTGGTTCTCCGGTTTCGTCGTCTGTCTGAAGCATATCCCATGGAGCGAGTTCTTCACTTTCCACGGCAAATTGGTCTTCGACGGAAATATTTGCATCACCAACCAATTCTTGATGAGGCACTAAGACGTGGTTGAGTGCATTGAAACGCATGGTGATTTCAGGGCGATCAAAGTCGTCGATAGCCTTGGCTCGAATGGTAATTTTCTTGCTCTTCGATTTTGAGCGACGACGTGA
>CALCOP010000174.1 GCA_937897365.1 uncultured euryarchaeote | reverse complement strand
TCCAGTCACATATTCTGTGGAAAAGAACATGAAGCTAATCGAGTAAATAAACAGCAGAAAAGCCGAGGCTCCGAGACAAATTTTCGCAGGTGTTGATTGAATTTTAAACATCTTAATCATATTTCACATATCGATTCGGCGTTTAATTGTGACGGCTACGAAGACGATGAAAATGAGGTTTCAAGAGGGGTTCGAATATCCATTACTCAAGTATTCACAATCTAAGGGGTCAAATTGGTAATTGTGGAGGCAGTTTATGAAATGAAACCGAAAGCATAGGTATTTCTAAGATTAAAACGTAATACCAAACACCATCAGTGCAATACCGACAACCAATGCAGGAATTGTGGTATGGACCGTCGCCCAGAGACTCGCTGCTCGATGTCGAACAAGGAGCGGAAACAATGCATCTCCATCTTGACTAATGGCATTAGCAGTAAGCGCAGGGAAGGAAATGATGTCTTTGGTGTATGCAGTAATTGCGATGATTTGTGGTCCGCATCCTGGAATAAGGCCGATAAATGATGCAAGAACGACAGCGATTAAACCATCACCGTATCGCGCCAAATCGGCCTCGGTCATCCCTGAAAACAACATAGAAAATTCGAACACGAGATAGGCAGCCATTACCCAAAATGTCACAAAGGCAGTTTCACTTGCAGAATGAATCATAGTTTCACGCATAGAATAGAGCTTATCACCAATTGAGGCTTCAGTATCGTCTCGAATCCAATTCCTCTGTGAGATATAGAGAATGACGGAGAGAGAGGTTCCAAGCAAACCAATCCACGTAATGAATCCGTGAAGCGTCAATGGATTGTAATCAATTCCGAGTTCGAAGTCTGCATCCTGAGCACTCCAAACCAACAATAACACTGCGAAGATGAGACCAAGAGCCGTCACCATCCACCAAACGGTGTAACCTTGGTGGAGAAGGAAATATCCCAACCCGCCTTCGTCTTCTCTTCCAAGATCATCAATCACTTCACCTGCCTCAGCCTCATTCGTTTCGGATTCAATTTCTCGAGGATTGTTCTCCTCAAAAGTTGGACCGTATTTTCCTAACGGATTGCGGGGTGTAATCTTCAACCCATCCACAAGATAACCCCAAGCAACGCCAACGATGAAAGAAATAAGATGAACTGCAATAACGGGCGCAATAAATGAGGAATCAGTTACTGCTGCTCCAATTAAGACAAATGCTGCATCTCCCAAGGTGGCGATGAGGGTGGCGATTACTGTCCCATAAGTAACGTATCCACGAGCATACATTGGCATCATTACAATCGCTCCACCGCACCCAGGAGTAATTCCCATCAGCGCCCCGATGACGGGTTGCCAGCGAGTGTTCGCTCGAATAGCATCGACAAACTTTCCAGCTGTAATATATTGCAACCAGCTGAATAAAAGAACCATTGCTGCGACAAAAACTGTTACCGCAAGAAAAGCATCTCGCATGCTGACAACAATAACCTCGAGCACTTCTGACGATGTCACCATTGGCTCATCGCAGTGTAGGGTTGTATAAATCATTTGAGACTGTAAAATTTAACTCATTCACGGAATTTTACCCGATAAAACAAGATTTATTCCAATAAATTCTCTCCGTCAAGAACAGTTGAAAGGAACGATGTGTGGAAATTCGGCTCTTTCCATTCCGGATAACAATTCAAAGTTCGCCAATGGAGAGGTTATGATGGAGGGGCACCACGGAGTTTCATGTCCCGCCCCGTTGCTCTGATTACCGGAGGCGGAAAAGGAATTGGCGCTGCAACTTCAAAACGCTTAGCAAAAGATGGATACGACGTACTGTTAACCTACAATACCTCTTCAAAACCTGCTGAAATGATTGTGGAAGAAATACGCTCATCCGGTTACGATGCTCTTGCGATAAAAGTGGACTGCTCCGATTCTGGGGAAGTCGGATTGCTTGCAATCCACCCTTGGATGGCGCGTGGCATCGATGTTTTGGTCCTGAATCACGGTTCATATGATCGGGTTTCTGCAGATGAAATGACCATTGAAGCACTTCGTAAAACAATGTTAACGAATTTCGAAGGGGCTGTTTCAGTATGGAAAGCCGTCCAACCCCACCTTACGGCGCATGCACGAATGGTTGTTGTCGGTTCACAGCTCGGTACCAAAGGTTCCCCCCATGGTGCTGATTACTCAGCATCGAAAGCAGCGCTCTCGACTTGGGCTCGTTCACTTGCTCAAGCGGTAGGTCCAGAAGGCAAAAGAGTGAATGTATTGGCTCCGGGGTTTGTCGATACAGCCATTCTCGCAGGCGATTCAAAAGAGAAGAGACAACAACGTGAACACCAAGTCCCTCTTCAGCGAATAGGCACGCCTGAAGACATGGCGGGAAGTATTTCCTTTTTGGTAGGCCAAGATTCAAAATACATCACGGGTGCAATCATCCATGTCAATGGTGGACTTTACCTGCCATGATGAAAGAGTTGAATACCCGTTGACTTGCTTAGAAAGACATTGGAGGTGAGTTTATCGTTAAGCAATGGGATGATGACGGCGCCTTTGAAAAAAGGGCCAACCTCGATGTTGGGCTCGGTGATCTAACCGAGCGTGACCCATTCGACCTGTCAAAAGCATTGGGCGGGGCTGCATTAGAACATCTTCACCCTGATGTGAAGCGTCTGCGTCTTCATTCTGATTTCGAACCCTCAGGAGACCAGCCAAAAGCAATTGAAAAATTGATTTCTCAATTGGAAAAAGGTCAAGAAAGAGCGGTTCTCCTTGGTGTTACGGGAAGCGGCAAAACATATGCAATGGCACAAGTCATTCAACATCTGAACATTCCGACATTGGTCATAAGCCACAACAAAACTCTCGCCCGCCAATTGCACCAGGAAATGGCAGGATATTTTCCTGAAAACGCTGTTGATTATTTCGTATCCCATTACGACTACTATCAACCAGAAGCATACCTTGCCAATCGCGATCTCTACATCGATAAAGAACTTTCAATCAATGAACGCATTGAACAGGAACGTTTCGCTACAGTCGCATCTCTCGTCACCCGGCCCGACTGTGTTATCGTATCTTCAGTATCCTGTATTTACGGTCTTAATCCTCCTGAAACATTCCTTGAATATCACGTCCGAGTTCATGTCGGACAGAATATCGAGACCAGTGATTTACTCAAAGAATTGATTATCTTGCAATACAAACGCTCAACGACGGATTTGTCTCGAGGCGAATGTCGCTTACGCGGGGAAGTGCTCGATGTTTGGATGCCCAGCCGAGACGACCCTCTGCGAATACAATTCGACTTTGATGGCGTTACGAAAGTCCAGGTTTGTGACCCAGTAACATGGGAAGTGCTCGATACGCTTGACGAAGCATGGATACATCCCAAGGAGTTCTTCATGACCAGCCCCGAACGCTACGAGGCCGCATTGGGTTCAATTGAGGATGAATTGGATGACCGAATAGCGCACTATTCAAGCCTTGGACAAGAACTTGAACGGCACAGAATTGAACAACGCACCCGCTATGATCTCGAAATGATTCGAGAGATAGGACACTGCAGATCGATGGAAAATTATTCTCTCCACTTCGACGGACGTGAGCGTGGTCAACGGCCGTATTGTCTTCTGGATTTCTTTGCAGCCTGTGCTAAGCAGTTTCACGGCAGTCCGGATAAATTTCTCGTCATCATGGACGAATCGCACGTAACATTACCACAAGTGGGAGGAATGTATTACGGAGATCGTTCAAGGAAAGAAAGCCTTGTCGAACATGGTTTCCGACTCCCAACTGCGGCTGATAATCGGCCGTTGAAACTTCCTGAATTTCAAAAATTAATCCCCCAGATGGTCTATGTTTCTGCAACACCCGGGGAACGCGAATTGCGACACTTGTGCGAAATTACCAACCAACCACTCCCGAACGGTTTACTGCACGCAAAATCAGGTGGTGGAGCTGGACAGGCGGATATTGAGAAAAAACACCCTGACAGTGAAAGTTTGTATCACATGGTCCAGAAAATTGATGGTATCGCAAAAATGGAGATACGCCCAACTGGTTTACTCGACCCGGAAATTGAAGTTCGTCCGACAAGCGGACAAGTAGCCGATTTACTCTCTGAAATTAATGAACGAATAAAGAAAGGTGAACGGACCTTAGTAACCGTGTTAACCATTAAATTCGCTGAAGAAGTTGCTGAGTACCTCAACAACATGGGCGTGAAAGCGCATCACCTACATTCAGAAATTGATACGATTGAGCGAACTGAAATCATCAACGCATTGCGTATTGGACATATTGACGTCATCGTCGGAATAAACCTACTTCGAGAAGGACTCGACATTCCAGAGGTGAGTTTGGTCGCAATTTTTGATGCAGATCGTCAAGGTTTTCTTCGAAATGAGCGTAGTCTGCTGCAAACCATTGGTCGTGCAGCTCGAAACATTAACGGGCATGTTCTGCTGTATGGCGACAGTATTTCTCCTGCCATGCGTGCCTCAATCCAACAAACGCTGGAAAGACGTGAACGACAGCAAACCTACAATGAGAAGCACAATATCACGCCGAAGACCATCACGAAGGCTTTACCGAAAATGAATTCAAACATTGACGACCTCATTTCAGGGACCTCGACGTCTATGGATGGGACTCGGCGATTAGTAGCGAAAAAAGGCGGCAGAAAAGATGGCGACTGGGCCAAGAATCTCAACATTGGAGCGGGTTCATGGGCGGCCGGTGCAGGGCAAGATGGTTCGCGTGGATTGAATGGTAATTCTTCAATTGGAAAATCGAATATTCAATTGACATATGATGAGCCGGATGATGTCCTTTCAGACCTTGAACCCTCGCAAATACAAGATTTACTATCAGAATTACGCGCAGCAATGAAAGTTGCAGCAAAAAATCTTGATTTTGAAGAAGCCGCTCGACTGCGAGACCGATTGTTTGAATTGGAACAGCACCTGTGAGGAGTGCACACCCTACGGGTGTGGGCAAGTTCTTGAAGGAAGGGTAAATGGGTATACCATGGCGATTCAACCTGGTGACTTTGACATACCAGTCGTAGACTATCAGTTTTCTGAAATTTCATCGCCGCGTTCACTGCTCGACCAAATGACCAGTGCGGGAGGATTCACTGCTACAAAATTAGCAACTGCGAGGGATATTCTCTTGGATATGAAAAAGCAAGTTGACGATGTTGACGGGGATGCAACCAAGGTGTGCAACTGGCTCTCGTTCCCTGCATGCCTTTGCGCTACAGGAACACGAGGATTCTTTGTCGAGGCACTCAAACAAAAAATGTTCAATGTGGTATCCACAACTTGCGGAATGCTCGACCATGACATTGCTCGCTCGCACAAACATTACTATCACGGAGCCTTTGAACTCGATGATATTGAACTGGGCGAACACGCTCTCATGCGTCTCGGAAATGTCATTGTTCCGAACTCTTCATATGGAGAAATCATCGAAGATGTTTTGACGCCTGTCTTAGAAGAAATGTATCAAGATCGGCTGAAACAAACCGGAAAAACCGGTGCCGATGCGTGGCTCGGTTTTGGCTCCATACATCTGGTTTGGGAATTGGGTAAGAGAATTGGAACCCCAGATTCTCTCATCTATTGGGCATACAAACACAAGATTCCAATCGTCATTCCTGGAATCACCGACGGATCAATTGGAGCACAGTTGTTTATGTTACGCCAAAAGCACCGAAATTTCCATATTGACACACTTGCAGATGAGCAAGTTATGAGTGACTTGACTTGGGATGTCGATATTTCGAACGCCTTGATGGTCGGTGGAGGCATTTCCAAACATCACGTTATTTGGTGGAATCAATATCGTGGGGGACTGGATGCTGCAGTCTACATCACTACCGCACCTGAACATGACGGAAGCCTTTCTGGCGCACGATTACGAGAAGCTATTTCTTGGGGCAAGATGCGTCCTGAAGCCCCGAATATTTGCGTTGAAGGTGATGCAAGCGTTTTACTTCCAATTCTTGGAGCGGATATTTTCCAAAGGAGTGAGAATGATGAACAATAAGAAAATGGCAATACTACTTACGATATTAATGGCTTTAATGCCTCTGTCCGGTTGCTTTGGGGCTGAAGAGACTGCAGGTAACGAAATGGAAGAAAATGGCTATTTTGATTTTGAACAAGGTTTGCCAACCGGAACATGGTATCATTATCCCGGTGGCATCAATGCCATGAACAACACCACTGTTCTCGGTGGAAACAATATCCCTTACTTTAGCCAAGGCACATACTACAGTACTGGATTTTCTACATTTGAACCTACAATGGGAATCACTTCAACTGACAATATTTACTTCACGAGTTATGGAAATGGACCTCAAGGGTCCACTGCTATTGTCCAGTGCAGTAATATGATCGAGATGACAAGCTTGAGTGACTTTAGTTGCCAGAACGTCTATGGCCCCGTACTTCCTGTTGCAAACTCAAATGACCCGTATGTCTATGTCGACCCATGGACTGACCGAATTATGAAATTCGATATGCATGCTCTGCTTGGAATGACAGTGGAATGGAGCGATGATGAAGGAGACTCTTGGTTTGGCCCATCTGTTGCAACCTCATATTCAGTGCAAGATCATCAAACAATTGCTTCCTCGCCGTATGGGGGAATTCTGCATGAAACACTTTGGGTTTTCTGTATCAACGGCAACTACCCTTCACCGTTATGCTCACAAAGTCAAGATGGAGGACTTACTTGGGGGCCAGAACTACCAGGTGCCCCTGTCGATTGTCAGAGCGGCGGACTCTCAGCACACATAATCGGTGCTGAAAATGGCAATTTCTACCGAGGCCAGAAAGGTTGCGATGGACAAGGTTATTCAATGTACAAAACCGTCGATGGCGCCATTACTTGGACTGAGCACGTTTTACCAACCGAGGAATCCGGGACGGCAGATACCTGGAATGCTGAAGAGGCTCAAGTCGACACTGACAGTGAAAGCAATGTCTATGCGATGTGGATGGGTATTGACGATTTACCTTACTTCTCTTATTCTGTAGATGATGCAAACACTTGGTCGGATGCAATTATGATTGCGCCCAACCACGTTAGCGGTACAGGTTTCCCTGTTGTGATTGCTGGTGATCCCGGAAGAGTTGCCTTTGGCTATATTGGAACGGAAGGTGACGGATTATGGCATGGCTATATTTCAGTCATCACTGATGCGTTCAATCAAACTCCGCTGATTACAACTGTGCAGCTGAACGCTCCAAATGACCCACTTGACAATGCGAGTCCTACATGCGGGTATGAGCGATGCGGAGGATTTGGAGATTTCATTGACATGCAAATTGATGCTTTTGGACGTCCATGGCTCTCACTCTCACACAACCCAAGCGGCGATACCGGTATTATGGGGACGTTCATGAATGGCCCGACATTGGTTGGAAATGTTACTGCACTAAGCACCTTGCCTGAAGGTGGAAACCAAACACTTTAGTTTCGCTGAATGTATCCAGCAAGTGAATGCATCAATGCGGTTCGAATAGGCACAAGTGGCCTCCACCCATCACCATCTATCCGATGTAATAAATCGTGAAGTGGTGAAAGGTCGGGGCGTATTTGCGCATTTTGCTCAACACTCATCGGGGTTGTCGAGGAAGCATTCAATGTTCGAACTTCGATGGTAGGCGTGGGTGCTGCTGTAAGATGTTCAATGCCAAAATCCCCAGTTCGGCCGGCCATTGTTCGCGAATACAGAAGCGACAGTTCCTCAAGGGTTTGAGACTGATTCCAAGCCCTGCGACCGGAGACTTTCAATTCGGACGGAAAGGGTTCGTCACTCAATAAAATACGTACCAAAGCATCAACCACATCGACCTCACTTACCCACCAATGTAGAGCATCGCTGCTTGGAGAAGGAATATTCTTGGCATGAAGTTGTTCCATCCAGTTTTGGAAAAGATCTGAACTCCACGTTGAATCTGGATTGCTGGTGAGGACATCATGGACAATAATGTGGGAATCCAGCCATTCGCTGTCAACTTCAAGTTCACTGCTCGCTGGGGTCATCAGAGCCACTTCAAGCCCATCTACTTCCAAATCCATTTCACCGTCAGCCTCTTCGCCAAATGGCCCTAAGCCAATTAGGAGGAGGCGGTGCCCTTCACCCATGGGGAGTTCATCTGAAGAATGAAGTTCTCCTTCACTGTATTCGAGTTCAGTTGAGAATTGTTTTGAAATCTCTTCAAAGTGCTTGCTACCAATGACAAGATGAGCATTGGTGCGAAGTATTCGTTCAACGAAAGCCTGGCCGATACTTGCTTCAATGCCACGCACATGTATAATGGGGGCTTGACGCATACCCCTCCGAAAGAATGGGTCTACATCAAGATGTTCATTCACCAAATTATACGACGGTTAAAACTTATTTTTTCCAATTGAAAAATGCAAAATCTAATTGCTTTTTTGAGAAGTTATATTTTGGTAAAACAACAAACAAAAGCTGCTCTTTCTGCTGATTTCAGATATTTGGAGATCGACGTTCGCCACCTGAAACGTACAAAATAACGTGATAAAGAATGTAATTTATATTGAAAATGTTCCTATTTCGTGAAAATTTCACGCACCGATTGAAATCTATAGAATTTTACTAAAATCGTTCTCGGCGTTGTCGAACTCCTATTGAAAGAATTAATTATACGACATGTGTAAAAATCGAAAAATAATCGCTTTTTCAATTGAAACGGCAATAAATTATACGACAAATGCAATTGGAAATCAGATTTAAATCGCCAAAGAGTATAAGACCTTTCAAGTGAAGCAGGGGGTAAGCCGGAACAAACTGGCAAAGGAGATGGGAAAAATGCCGAACGACAAATATGACATCCAGGAGTTACTCCAAAGAGATGTTTATGTGAATGATAAGAAAGTAGGAA
>CALCOP010000173.1 GCA_937897365.1 uncultured euryarchaeote | reverse complement strand
CGGAACCTCGCTCTACACTTAATGCTTGTTCATGCATGATTAGGAGCCACAGGTTAATAGGAGACGGATTTTGAATATGTCGGAAACTGTTCACGCGCCGTAATTCTAGTAAAAATCACTGAAAATAACAAAAAAAGAGGCTTTTCAATTGAGGTTTTTTCGCAGTGAGGCAAGGCCCATGAGCATGAGAAGTTCAATACCGCCAATCCATGGCAGAGAGTTGGATTCTTGAGAAAGGGCGTTGGTATCACCTTCTTCATTAATTGGAGTAGTTTCTTGAGGGGCGTCACTCACTTCGACTGCCATAACCTCAAGTTCAAAAGTCGTGCTTCGAGAGGCATCATCACCTTCAGACGTCAAAGAAAGCGTCACCTCGCATACGCGATTTGGCTGACTTTCAGATGCCTCAAGACGTAGACTGACTGAGACGTCTTTGCCGTTTTGAGCATTCGTTGTGTCGACCAAAGTATTTGCTAATTCATCAAGGCCTTGCATTGAAAGATGAGGGCAGCTACGGAATTGAACTGTGGCATCTTTAACTGCATCACGCGCATTTCCATTGTTGACCAACTGAACGGAGAGATCAATCCATGAACCAGCATGAAGTGTTTCCTCAGGTAATGTGACTGATGGCCGCAAATCAAAGATGCGAGGCACCCCAATATCGCCTTCAAGTTCTTGAGTACTGGTTGAAGTATCGCCTACTTTTTCTTCAGCTGTTACGGTCAATGTCGAAATATTGTCGGGGTTATATTCACGGGTATCTTCGTCACCAATAGAAGTAAACTTGATGGTAAAAGTGTCGTTTCCATTTGCGGAAACACTAATCGTCTCAGGGCCACTAAATAAGAAGGGAACCCAACTGTCAAACTCATAGGATAAATCCAACTCAAGTTGTGCCATACGGTTATTTTCGACATAGGCAATGACCTCACCTTCCGCATCCCAATCGAGATCCATCTCTACAATGTATGTCGAATCCATATCTGTCGCCCAACCAAGAGTCCAGGATTGACCGTCAATCGGACTTTGTGCATGGGCAGGGAAGGTTGCTAAGACCGACGCTCCCAGCAAAAATACCAAGAAAAAGACGAGTTTATTCTGCTTCATACTATCACTTTATTCTAGAATTTTTTCAACCGCTCTCTTCGTGAGTACTCGAACCATTGATTTACGGTAACGTGGAGGGAGTGAAGTGTTATTCACGGGTTTAATGACCTTACGAATACTCATCGCGAGAGCTTTGACAGAATCCATTCCATTCCAGCCTGTCTCGAGAATTGCAGCGACTTCTTCGGGGTGACAACGGGGGATAGATTCAAGCGCTGTCGTAGCAATTTGGAGCGTTGAAGCATCACCTGCGATCCACGAAGCAGCCACACCAGCTTCAGGGAAGTCCCAAGAGTCGCGAACTCGTAATTTTTGATATGAGCCTGTTCGCTTAGCACTCTCTTCTGAAAGAGTGACTTTAAGCAGGAACTCGCCCTTTTTGAGAACGTTTTTGGTCATTCCATCAAGCTGATAAAACTCTGAAAGCGGAAGAATGCGTAATCCTCCAGGTCCAATCAAATGAACCTCGGCATCAAGTACCATCAACGTTGGAGCAATGTCACCTTGATATGTTGCGACACATAACGTGTTTTGATTCGGTATTACACGGCAATCTGCGCCGGTTCCACAATCCGCTTTGTGGCACCAATCGATTGAACGGCGCCAATCTTCACCTTGATTATACCAGAAGCAACGCGTATCGAGACAAAGATTGCCCCCTATCGTAGCATTACGTCGAATCAGTGAAGAGGCTACTTTGCTCGCAGCCTCAACAATCAAGGGGTGGATGCCGTTTTCTGCAGTCAAATCGACGAGTCGAGCCATACATCCAATTTCATGCAGCGATAACGTATCAGTACCATCGATTCTTGCGAGAGAAATAACATGTGGTTTTGGGTTGATGTGCCATTTGTAATTTGGAAGTAAGTCCGTACCGCCTGCGACCCAATCAAAATCTTCACCTTTTTCGAGTAACATGCCTGCAATTTCACAGGCTTCTTCGACAGTTGTCGGATTGTGGAGAGTGAATGGAGGCATGAGCATCACTGCTCACCTCCCATTTGTCGCTGTTCTTTCTTCAACCATGCTCGACCCGCAAGTCCAAGTTTTGCAAGTTGTTCAGGGTCAGGCTCTGTGGCAGTACGCCAACCCTCAACTTGGTCCTCCAATGGAAGATTCGGATCAAAGCCGAACAAAACTCCATTCACATATGGACTGGTGTCTTCTGTCCGCTGACGTGCCTTATCTCGAATTTTGTGCTCTTGGGCACGAGCGACAAGTGTTGCTTGCAAGGGGCTGTGTTTCAAACGAGGAGAGGGCAAATCATTCGGATCGTCATAATCCGACCTCTTGAGTGTCTTTTCAATTCCTTTGAAAACAACATCTGGAGTGAGGGGGAGGTCTCGCAATCGAATTCCAATCGCGTCATAAACAGCGTTAACAACAGCAGGCAAAATTGGGAGTAAAGGCCCCTCACCGGCTTCTTTTGCCCCAAAAGGACCTTCCGGGTCACAGGATTCAATGATAATCGGCTCGACATGAGGCATTTCATATACTGAGGGGATTTTGTATTCGAGAAGGTTCGGATTTTGCAAATGTCCAGTACGGCCATACACCATTTTTTCCGACAAAACTTGTCCGAGGCCCATGTGACATGAACCGATGATTTGTCCTTTGACTGCTAAAGGATTGAGCGCTTTACCACAATCGTGTGCTGCCCACACATTGGTACACTTAATCATTCCAGTTTCGACATCAACATCGACTTCTGCAACATAGGATGAAAACGAATATGCTGGGGCTAATCCTGCAGCTGCACCCTTGTGGACACCACCCATAGGAGGCGACCGATAAGCACCGCTCGAAATCAGTGCTCCTTTGTCTTCTTGTGCTTTATGGAGTGCCTTGAGATAAGATACACCGATTGCGGGATCATGCTTGTAGTATATACGACGGTCATTCAAAACAAGATTATCCGGATGATAGCCGAGAATATCCCAAGCAGCATTCAGGAGTCGCTCACGTATTTCAAGGGCAGCGCGTATGGCCGCATTGGCGTTCATAAACGTAACACGGCTCGAATAGGATCCTAAATCGACTGGAGAAGTATCACTTTCATGGCTTCGAACGTGAATCATCTCTACGGGGAGTGCGAGAACTTCTGAAACAACTTGAGCGACTGCAGTTGTTGAACCCTGACCAATGTCCGCAGCACCAGTATGAACGGTCACTCCACCATCCATGTCAACTTGTATGTGGACTGTCGCATGAGGAAATCGATTTGGATCCCAGTGAATCGGCAAACCGGAACCGGAAATGAAAAATCCGCAGCCGATTCCAATACCTTTTCCAAGTGGCAATTGGCGGAACTTTTGATCCCAATTGGAACCCTCACGGACCTTTTCTAATGCTTCTCTCATTCCGTTTGAGGTAATTCGAAAACCACTGATGGTTCGACTATGCGGTGGGAGGAGATTCGCAAGGCGCAGATCAATCGGGTCGACTTGCATCGTCTCTGCCATCTCGTCTAAACCAACTTCAACCGCACACCTCGTATTTACAGCACCATGACCACGCATTGCTCCAGATGCCGGTTTATTTGTCCAAACTCTCGCACCCGTATAGTGAAACGACCCGAGTTCATAGGGAGCGGTTGCAAGAACCCCGTTATAGTATGAAGTAACGTGACCAAAGGATGCAAATCCACCTCCATCAATGAGTGCATCAATATCAAATCCAGAAATTCGAGCGTCTTCATCGGCAGTCATCTTTACTTCAATGTGGCTTGGATGTCGACCACGATTAATCCAGTAGACTTCTTCTCTGTCGAATGTAATTCTGACAGGTCTTCCAGATTTACGAGAGAGTATAGCCGCACACATTTCATGAGGGAATGGGTCAGATTTGCCACCGAATCCTCCACCTACAAAAGTTCGAATGACATTGATTTGATGCATTGGAACGTCAAGGACGGTTGACAGTGCCCGGTGCGTATAGTGTGGAACCTGTTGAGGAGTGTAGAGTTGCAATCGCCCGTTGGGATCCCAGTGAGCTACAACCGCATGAGGTTCGGTAAAACCATGATGAACTCCGGACATTTTCCACTTTCCGTGCGATTCTGCATGCGGTTTTTCAACAAGTGAACGGTCGCCAAATTCTTGGAAAACTCGCTTTTGGACATTGGTTTTTGACAAGTGATATTTACCTCTCCAGTGAATCGGTTCATCGGCATCTTCAAGTCCTTTTTTGGGGTCAAAAACAGGCTCGAGAATTTCCCATTCAACATCAAATAAGTTGAGAGCTTCGAGAGCCGTTGATTCATCAATTGCTGCGACGCACGCAACCAAATCTCCAACGTGTCGCACCTTCTCAACAGCCATAGCATGCTCGTCTTTCGTGACCGGCAACACACCAAATCGATGAGGAGAATCTGCCCCCGTGGCTACAGCAAGAACTCCCGGTAAAGCTTCAACACGAGAGGTGTCAATCGATTTAATCCGTGCATAATGGTGAGGGGAACGTAAAATCTTGCCAATAACTTCGTTTGGCAGGCGAACATCGTCGCCGTACCATGCTTGACCCGTGACCTTTGCATTTGAGTCGACCAATGGCATTTCTTTGCCGACACTGGTACCCGTTCTGGCACGGTCATGGATGTGTGAACCAGCCGGCTGCGGTTCTTTTCCACCGACAGATTCTGGAATATAATCGAGATCTCGAGGGCCCATTTTTGGTTTTGAACCACCGGAACCTGGGGGAGGGAATGCTTGCTTTCCAGCTACGCGTTTACCGTCTTTACGCGTCGTGCCACCTGCACCACCTGGTTGTTGTCGATAGCCCCCTGACATCGTAGTTCACCGTGCGTGGCCTGGAGGCATGTTGGGTTCTTCTGGACCTTCTGGATGAGGATCTGGATGTGGATCACTTGCAGGAGAAGGAGCTTCGACTTCACCCCGGTGAATAGCTGCAGCTCCCTGTATCGATTCGATGATTTGTTGGTAGCCCGTACAGCGGCAAAGGTTTCCATCAATTGCACAAGCGATTTCTTGATCAGTAGGAGAGTCGTTCTCATTCAACAATGCCTGGGCACTTATGAGGAAACCCGGTGTGCAAAATCCGCATTGTGAGCCACCAAATTCTGCAAAACAAGCCTGAATAGGCGCCAAATGTGCGCCATTTGCCAATCCTTCTACAGTCGTAATATCCCTGCCTTCTACCTGTCCGGCAAGGCATAAGCAGGAGAGGCGGGGCTCACCATCAACCATCACAGTACAGCAGCCACATGTTCCAAGATCACATCCTCGCTTTACACCCAATGTGCCTACTTTATCGCGAAGAACATCGAGAAGGATGGCATTGGAAGGTGCCAATACTTCGACAGGAGTGCCATTGACCTCTGCTGACCAGATAATATTGTCTGGAGCAGGTATCATTTCGATGTGTTCGGTGCCTACCATGTCCAGTCGCCGAAGGCGACGTGTCGTTTCCAGCATATCAACATAGGGGGTATCTAAGTCGTAACCAACAGACGCCCAAAGATTTCAAACAGTTTGTATTTGGCGTTTTTTGACTGATTCGACATCATCTTTTCCGGCAGGAGGGTCCACCCAATCCGGATCTCCCGGTAAAATCAAATCTCCTCCAAGTCCGACAAGACGGCCAGCGAGGAGACGTTGCCGTTGGACAAGCTCATCCCAATTATTTTCCTCATCTTTCCAAGCCTTCCAGCGCTGCAACTGACGAGATTTTACGACGAGACGTGCGTACAAGCGCAGATGGAGTTTTGCTGATGTAGGCCACCAGAAAAATAAGATCAAAAATACGAACACAACAGGAAGTTCAGTTAGTGCTGCCAAAAGCCAATGCATTTGTAAAAATTCATTCACGGGGCTTGCAGATGACAACAACATCCACGTCAAGGCCGATGAAGCCACTATCCACCAAAGAGGGAAAAACACCACTGCTGAAATAACTTTGAGAGTACCGATAATGGATTTGTCAGCACCTCGCTTCTTCATGATCTTAATTGCTGTTCCATTTGCTCTGTAAGGTACGAGGTTTCCAAAAACAGCACTCCATGAGATAAGTCCAAACATCCAAACAGCAGACCAGGCCCAAGAGATGAACAGTTTCAATGAAGCCATACGCGTTAGGCGGTCTGGGCGTGCATCAACATCGAAAGGCGTGAGGTTTCGTTGCTCAAGTTGATCAAAGTGATGTTCACATTGCTTAACCATCTGAGAGGTCATTGAAGGGTCGTTCAATGCAAGGTATTCCCATCCAGCTCGTACTCGGCGAGCTCCCATGACGGATTCTGCATATGTTGGTTTGACCAACTTTCCACCTGTTTGACGAATTTTTTCTGCATAAGCAAGGCTTCGACTTTTCCAAATGAGGGTTCGCTCCCGCCATGTAGTTTTCGAAAGACTGGCACGCCGAAGTTCTGTTCCAATTGCTTCAGTTACATCGCCGACCCACGCACGGTCAAGTCGGTCTTGTTCCTCTTCATCGTTCACCCTTTTGGGAATCTCACTAAAATTCATGACTCGTTCAACGATGACTGCGGCTCTTTCTCGGAATGTTTGGGATTCGGAGTAGTGGAGGCCAACAGGTACCAATTGAGGGGTTGGCTTTCCTTCGAGTTCAGCCTTACGACGAGCTGCCAACAAGATTCGAGCAGCGCCAGATCGAGCTCGTTTGACGGTCGAATCCGTATGTGTAGTACCCTCGGGGAAAATAATCAATCTTCCACCATCAGCAACCACGGTAGCCACACTGTCGAGTTGCTGCCGATTTCTTTGTTGAGAGCCTTCTTGATCAGACGAATCTTGAGAACGTTCAATCGGTACGGCACCTGCTCCACGAATGAAACGACCTAATATCGGGACTTTAAACAGCGTATGCTTCGCAATCATGGAAAGTTTACCGGGGAGTGAGGCGTGCATTAGCATCGGGTCGATTAAGCCACTTGGATGCCACGAGATGAAAATCACGCCACCTTCAGGAGGTATGTTTTCGTCGTCAACGATATTGATTTCACGAAACCAAATACTGACAATTGATCGTGAAAAACGGCGCATTATTCGATAGATACGATTGATTTTTGGGCGGCCATCACCAGACGGGTCCTTTGGCCAGCGCATGAACCAACCTGTATGTTCTGACTTTTGAGTTCATCTCCGGAAAAATGGTCCACTTATGGTTCGGAATGGCGAAGAGATTTCATGCTGAAACCGATCATTTTTCCTCGGAGAGTGTGTTAAAATCAATTCCAGCAAGCGTCCCTTCTTCCTTATTCGAAATAACGTTGACCGCAAAGAGAACAAGGACAAACAAAACGATGAATACGCCGAATCCAATAAACAGAGTGCTGCTTGACACAGTGGTTTCCTCGGTCTCTGTATCAAATGCTGAATCGACATTCATCAGCATGATGTTTGATGAAATCAATGGTGAAGATGTGTGACCTCCAGTATCATTGGCTTTGATTCCGCGAAGAGAGATGGTATGGTTTCCCTCGACATCTATTCCCGGTAAGTGTTCGAGCTGATGAATAATATCAATCGCCATGAGGGTTCCACTTGTATCACCTGGACTGAAACTGTGAATGTTTGACCAGTCGTCGCGCAAGTGATTGCTTCGCCATTGAACCGTGTCGATGTTTCCAAGCGCTGAATAGGAAATTGAATCCTCAGGGAACATGTGAATGCGGCTATCTTTACCGACTTCAGTCGTAAGGGTCACATCCAACGATGTATCAAATTCATAATCGCGCTCTGCAGCCTCATAGACTGCATCAAGTGCACGAACTTCACCATGGCCGTAGACATTGTTTTGACGGTTTTTAGGAATGGCGTCTTCAAGACATGGTTCATTGGCAGCCATGTAAACACACAGGCGATACGTTGCGGTTTCTTGCATGATGTTCTTCACATCGAAAGGTGATAAATCTGGATTCGCTTGATACATAAGCGCAGCAACTCCCGCAGCACCTGGAGTCGCCATGGAAGTTCCGGACATGTCGGTGTATTGGTCTCCGGTATTGAATGCAACCGACATGACGTTACTACCGACGTATGCGACATTCGGCTTCACACGGCCTTCCTCTGTAGGACCTTGGCTTGAATAAATTGCAATTGCTGAGTTCTTATCAAGCGCACCTACTGTAATTGCATCTTCAGCCGAACCCGGCGTTCCAATTTGAGCTGACACACCATTATTACCAGCGGCAATGAAAATTGCAATACCTGCGGACATCATCTCATTTGCGTATCGATTAACGCTGTCATCATCTGACGAAGCCCATTCAGCAAGTCCGGGACCACCAAGACTCATTGAAGCACCACGGATGTTGTATTTGTAACGGTTTTCAACCGTCCACTCCATTCCCGCCATCACTGTTGCAAAGGAGCCTGAGCCACCGGCATCGAGTACTTTGACACCTACAAGGAAGGCTTGAGGGGCCATCCCAATGTGTTCGTAGTTTGGAGCACCTGTTCCAGCAGTTGTCCCGGCACAGTGGGAGCCGTGACCCTGATCATCGTATGGGAATACTTCTGTTCCGTTGGTCAGAGAGGGGTTGTTAACAGGGTCATAAAAGGCGATGACTTTGGGGTCATCAGTCGAATTATCATCATCAAGATCATCCAGGCTGGCGTGAGCACCATCGATACCGGTATCGATGATTGCAACAGCAGAACCCGCACCGTCGTATCCAGTATCGGCCCAAACTGTATCAACGCCATGAAGTACGGCTGCATCGCCGTTTGCAATAGTAAGGAGGCCATCAAGTTCGAGCATTACGACACCTGGAAGGGTTGTAGCATCGAGTATTCGGTCGACTGGTACACGGCCTGCCAAAGCATCGATGCCTTCCAGTGTCCACTGGTGTTGAAACTCTATTTCTCGCTCAAGCAATGCGACTTCAGCATCACCCGGAGTGTGGTCGAAGTCAATGATAAGAGGGAGTGTGTTGTCTTCGTCAAGGAAAAGAGGGCTGTCTTTGTGAACTTCAATCATATCACCAATTCCGTTACCGTTACGGTCTACGGTTGTATCAACCCACCACCCAGTTTCTTCAGTAGAATCATCGGAAATCGATACGGGGGCTGCCATAGCCAAAGTTGGAAGAACCATGATTCCTAAACAGAGCAAAGTAATGGCTTTTCGAGTCACAAACATCTCATCACCTGTCCTATCCAATCGCTATCGACTTTTGAACCCATTGAAGCAAAGTAGTGCGGTATTCGGAAGAATATGCTCCTGATTTTTATAGCCATTTTATCAAACGAACGGGTCAATTTTTAAATCCTCTACGGATATGGAAAGTTTGATTGTTATGTCCGCTCCAAGACGTTCTGCGCCTCGAAGATCACAACCAACAAGCCAAGGATTGCTGGCAAAAGCAAATATCCCAGCATCTTCAGATTCTATCTTTACAGATACTGCCCCTGTTGAACAGCCCATGTTCGTGAACATTCCTGGCAAGGTGATGAATGAGTCCGAGCGTGCACTTCTGAAATTTTCACAACTCATCCTCATGTGTACCGCTTTAGCCGCAATTTGGGGTGGCTTATTCGGAATCGCAACAGCCGATGATGCGACAACTAATGATTTCTTCATCATTTTCGTTGGAGGACTTGCTTCTGCAGCGATAAGTATCGGCTGGATTGAGGTACAGAGTAAAAAGAATGGTCATGTCTTGTACGAAGTCCAAGATTACATGCTCGGAATGGGGTTCTTTTTCGCCACAATTGGAATGATTTGGGGCACTCGATGGTTCATCGGTGTAGTCACTGGAGAAGGTTGGACCGAAATTTTTGGAACTGCTGATGCGTTCAATTCTGGATTTAAGACGAATGCCAACGGTGAAGTCGTTGATTGGTATCCACACGCCAGCGCAATCTATGTCCAAACCGCCGCTATTTTGGCCTTAGTATTCGGGCAAATTGCTCTCTTGAAACGTTACACAGGATCAACTGGATTCGGCCGAGCCGTCGCCGCTTATGCACCGATATTGTTCTTGGTTGGAGCAGGTATGGGGCCTTGGATGACATGGTCAGAAAATGAGGTCTCCTACGAACTGGGAATCGCAGTGATTCTACTCTGTTTTGCTTCAATGGAAATGGCACTTCGCTCTAACAAAGCCCTGAACTTTGTCGTCGTAGCGGTTGTTTCTGGACTCACTCCAATTTTGTTAGAGATTTTTAACACGGGAGCTACAGAAGCTGGAGAAGGAGGGGCAATGTCCTTACTCATCTTCATTGTCGCTATCCAAGGATATTATGCAGCCCGACAAGAGTTACGTTCAGAATTGATACAAAAGGCATCGATTGTCTTGGTCGGCGAAATCGTCCTCGCCATGTGGCTGGCTCGAGTTGGCGACCTTAATTTACATCTTGGACCTATCAAAACAACAGAGTTAGAACTTGAAAGTGTCTTGGGATTGAGTGCAGCATTATGGATTGCTGTCTTGGTATTCTACTTCCCGGCTGTACAACAACGGCGGGTCCCTTGGATGCCGATAGGGCTTGCTGCAGCACTTGTGATGTTACCAAACGACGGAAGTGTCGTACCGTGGGGTCTGACATTACTGATGATTCCTTACATGCTGTTCTTTGCTAAGGCTACGCGAAGATGGGTTGCTGACTACACTTTTACCGCTCTAGCACTAGCATACTTCTTCACTGACAATTTTGCCCGTATAAGCGACATTCCACTGTCTGAAACATTCGGAATGAATTACATGCATGTTCTGATTCCCATCTCCTTGTTTGTAATTTCAGAATTGGCTCGACAAAAAGACAAAATCTCAACTTGGACGCATTTGACAATGCTCGCTTCAATCGTTTTATCTCGAGCGATCCTTCAGGCTGAAGATTGGTTCATGCCATGGATATTCATCGCTTACATGCTCTACCTTGCACGCAGCTCTTTCTTCAACCTCCAAACCGACAGCCCGCTTGAGGAAAGAAAACAAGCAACGCTTGTAGTTTTAATTACATCAGCCTCAATGATAGTTCTCAGTCTATTGGACAGATTAGATGTGCCAGCATTCATGGAGAAGGTGCCACTACCTGAATATTTCAACTACCAAATTTTCATTCTCGGCGCTGCGACTTACATCGTAATGTATCCAGTTCGAAACATTGAACTCGATATTGGACTTCTATTCAACTGGTTTAAGAGAGCGACGATCAACAACGCACCGGTCTATAACCCAGCAACAAATTCCTGGACCAACGCAGTAGAAGAAACGGATATGTCCAATGAAGAATGGTTCACTCAAAACACTTGGAGTCAGTTAACTCGCTTTTCATTGTTAATCCCATTTTTCATGATGAGTTTCAGCATCATTACAATGGTCAACCCTTGGGAACAAGGATTTAATGAAATTGGCACACAAGAACTCGTTACTGGTCCTTGGATTATGCTCTTATTAGTCCCAATTATTGGATTGGTTCTCGAGATAAAACAAATGAAGGTCATTTCATCTGTTGTCCGCTCTGCTGGAGTATGGGTGTTGTTCACTATTTCTCTTCCAATCTGCTACAGCTTTAATGTGGTGAGAGATGAAATGCGTACACATCAAAATTATGAGGACGTCAATTTCTTACCTATGGCATTCCTTCTTGATGCCATACTCTTGAGTGCCCCCCTTTATGTGAACTCACTGATTTCCAAACGCGGAATAGATGTTGATGCACTTTCTCCGAAAGCAGATGTATGGGCAATGCTTGGCTTAATTGGTCTTGCATGTCTTGATACATCTGGAGGACTGCTCCTCATCTCTATGATTGCACTCGTTACCGTGCGCTGTGTCAAACATCGCCATGTTTTCCCACTCTTGCTTTCTCCATTGGCTTTCTTCCTTGCCAACTCTCATTGGCTTGATACTGCAGGATTAGGCCGAGTTCTCATTGAAAAATACAACCCGAATTACGAATTTGCTGAATGGGGATTCCTGACACTCTCCAAATTGGGAGGCATACTCATCACCTTGCAGATGACGTACGTGCTCTTCATGGATCATATGTATGTCAAAGAAAGTAAAAACCGACGTGAACCATTACCTTGGTACGGTATTTGGGGTTGGGCTTTGATTGGCATACTTGCAGCAACATCGAGTATTGGATGGATTCCAGCGATTATGTGTGTATACCTCATCTTCAACTCTTGGAACACTGGGAGGCTGGAGGCAATTGTGGTTCTCCACGTGGCATTAATGTTCAGCCTTATGCTTGGAATGGTTGTTGAAGATATATTCGTCGAGGAGATCATTCAACAGTCCTTTTCATGGAGTTCTTTGATTACTGCATGTTCAGCGATGACACTGTTCGTTATGAACGGTAGAGGCCTCTTATTCAAAGAGGCTGCTGAAGGGGAAGAGTTGGTTGTTTCCATAGAGAAAAGAGAAGAAATTGTCGACACAATTTACATCACTGCTTACATCTTTTTCATATTGAGTTTTGAAGCATTATTCGGCATAGGAACTCTTACAGGAGCGATATTACTCACACGTGATTTCCTCTTCAAGGGCTATCATAACGCTCTTTTCTTTGTTCCTGCAATTCATGCAATTGCATTGGCTAATCTAATCATTCAAATGAATATTGTCATTGATATCGGCATACCAATTGGTATCTTCTTAACGATTGAGGGGCTTGCAATCTCTTGGTTCGCTTTACAAAATGATCGCGTATTTGAACTCGAATACTTTGAATGGAAAAGTGATGATGAGTTCCTTGATTTCCTTGACCGCCTCGGTATGACTGGTATACTAAGCGCACTGGTCGGGGTTTTCTTCATGCTCGGTGAAGTTGACCAATGGTCCTTTGCATGGCTACTCACCACTGTGATTCTCATCGCCGTGGGAATCCAAGGTTACGCGCCAGAACACGAAGCACGCTGGCGACGTATTTTGGGCGGCTACGGTTCAATAGTGTCTTTTTCCATCTTCTCGATTCAAATAGAAAGTAGCGATACTTTGCAAGCTCTTTCCTTTGTTGGCGTAGGGCTGATTGCGTTAGGATGGGGATTCCTAACCATGCAGAAATTAGATGACGATGAAGGAATTTATGAAGTTCAACAAGAACAAAAATTAGCACCCCAATTATCTCAGACCGTAGATACGCGAAAACCTGCTTTCAACCCAAAAGCTAACACTGCTCTTGAAATTCCAGAACCTGTCACTCAAGAGAGTTATGAAGATGAACTTGAAACCACCGAAGAAGTTGAAGAAGAAGTTGAACTCATTGAAGCGATTGAGGATGAACTTGAAATCGTCGAAGAGGTTGAAGAAGAAGTTGAAATGGTTGAGGATGAACCTGAAATCGTCGAAGAGGTTGAAGACGAGATAGAAATCGTTCAAGAGGCTATTTTACCCCCTCTGCCTGAGACAATAACAACTCAACATGGATTTGATATCCGCTTACCTGATGGAAAATTAGAAGCGATTATCAGTTCCATTGAAAACACGCCTCACGAAGGATACAAACCGGTTGTTGGATTAAATCAAAACGGACAAATCGTCATCGATTGGGTCAGTGTTTAATCAAAACAGTCGCCGTTCTATGCCCTGAGAACCAGTGACAAACAGTTCATGTTCTCCCACTGGCAAGGATGGATAAGCATTCCAGTAAGCCTCTCTCATGTCTTGATTGGCATTCATGCAAGCCACGACATCTCCTGGTCTTTGAGAGAGTTCAGAGGATTGATTGAGGTGGGCTATCATTGGCTCAATATTGGAAAGATTCACCAATCCCCAGCCAGTTTGAGTGCACGGCGCTATTGGTGAAATTGGCATCGTACCTGATGTGGGATCCCAACCAAGTTCTGGATACCATGCTGAGAGGTTGAGAGCTTCACGAACATCCGAATTAGAAATGAGGAACGGATTGCCCTCACTATCAGTTCCGTTCACAAGCATGCTTTGACGTAATTCAGGGGATGCACCTGAGCCTGCATCATTGAATTCAAAGCGTAATGATTGCAGCACATACGAAAGTATCCCTGCGGTACGAGGCGTTGCAAAAGAGGTACCAGATGTTTCATGATACCCGTCTACATCGTCGTGATTTGGTAGATATTGTGTCCAATCAGCAGAGATATCCGGATACGAACCAGACATGATCTCTTTTTGGTCGTCGCCTTCTTCTGCATACCCTGCAATCCCTATCGACCATGGAGGCCCAGCAGTCGAATCTTGAATAGCCGGTGAAGGGCTGTTGTCAGCGGCGCCAGTGTGTATTTTTCCTTCCTCGACAACCGCAATTTCAGTTCCTCTCTCAATACCGGAAACCGGTACCGAACCCGGAGCGCCGAACGAGGTTGAGATGATATCAACAAGGGGTTGGTTTGCAGCAGCAATTACCGCTTCGGTACTAAATCCTTCAACAAAGAAAATGACCGCATCAGGATTTGCATCAAGAACCGCGCCGGTTACTGCTGAACCATGGCCGTCGCTCGGGTCATCCAAGATGAGGATTTCACTGCCGCCATCAGGTGAATGACCGATGATTTTGGTCCCCGGAAAAGCAACGATATCACTGGGAGTTAACGTGTCCCAGCACGTATCCCTATCCGCATCATAACGTTCTTGCCAAGTACCGGTAAATGTCAAATCGCATACTTTGTTGACGCCAAGTTCATCCAAAAGCCAAGAAGGATAGGTCTCATTGGTACGGAAATGGTCGTGATAAACATTGATTCCAGTGTCGACCGGAGCAACGACAGAAAAGGCTCGCCAATCGTCGCTGTCCACCGTCTCTGGAGAAATCAATTGAGGAGATGAATCATTGGATAAGGAAAGAGCGAAAAATGAAAAAATCAGTAAAAAAGTGAGGCCACTGACCGCTATGAGATTCATTGCGTTCATTTGAGAAACAGAGTCAAAAGGTTCCTCAGGAAGCGTGGAACCCGCCTCATCCGCCATGCACGTGCCTCCAATGAGAACTTCATAACCCTACGCCCAATTCAAAAACCTCCACCTGTTGGCGAAATCATGGCTGAAAAGAATGAGCGCTTGGTTTGGATTGACCTTGAAATGACGGGACTTGATATCGAAAAAGAGTCAATTATTGAAATCGCTACTGTCGTTACTGATGGGGATCTGAACATTCTTGCCACAGGCCCAAACCTTGCGGTTACAGTTTCAGAAGAATTACTCGCTGGGATGGATGAATGGAATACAACTCACCACACATCCAGTGGATTAGTAGAACGCGTTCGTCATTCAGGGGTTTCGTGCGAAGAAGCAGAGGCGCAAACACTCGAATTTCTGAAAAAATGGATTCCTCCAGGCACTGCCCCACTGTGTGGAAACAGTATTTGGAATGACAAAAAATTCATGGAAAAAGAAATGCCTTTGCTGGTCAGTCACCTTCATTATAGAATGATTGACGTTTCCACAGTCAAAGAGTTAGCCCGAAGATGGTATCCTGAATCGGGACGTTACGAGAAGAAGGGGGCACACTTGGCATTGGATGATATCCTTGAGTCAATTGAAGAACTCCGTTACTTCCGGGAACGTATCTTTATTCAAAAATAAGTCACGTGCGCCAGGAAGGGGCTTCAGGATCTACATCTTTGAAAGCAGCCATAATTTGAGCGACAACAGCCACAGCGATTTCTTCCGGGGATTCCGCACCAATATTCAGTCCAATCGGACAGATGACTGCATCAAGTATCGACTGCTGGATTCCTTCCTTGTGACAGACCTTCTCAAAAGCTCGCCATTTCGAACGACTACCAATAACTCCAATCCTTGGACCTTGATTACCGTTGGGAATCGCATCTGAATCGTTGAATATGTGTAGTAAACAGCGGAGACGTTCTTCATCCTCAGCCCAATCGTGGCCTAAAAGTAAAACATCTGAAAAACGGCCAAGGGTTTCAAGGGTCTGGTCTTCAAAAAAAGCCTTGACGGAAACTGATGAGCGTTGCTTTGCATTCGGATACATTTCCTGACTGGAATATTCAATTCGAGTATCGTGAACCGAGTGTTGCCATCCCAGTGCATCTAAAGACTGAGCAATTGCTTGGCCGCAATGTCCACCTCCCATCAACAAAACATGCGGCATTGGAATAATCACCTCGATTGCCAACGACACTTGGCCGCCACAAAGAGAATCAAGGGGCGTCACTTCATAGCCCTTCGCCCCTTTATTCAATCCGTATCGTAACACCTCTCCAAACGGACGGTGGTGAACAGAGAGAAGTTCTTGGCAGCGTTGGAGTACTTTCATTTCCAAGCCGGCTCCACCAACAGTTCCAGTCCATTGGCCGTCAGAAGCCACGGCTAATCGAGCGCCCACTTTACCGGGAACGCTGCCTGTTGTTTCAACGACGCTTGCGAGAACAACTCGATTACCGTGTGCGAGACGCGAAAGTGCCCAAGACATTACCTTCGCAGTCATGTTGGTCGCTCGAGGGGGTTGCACATACGCTTTGCCCTCAAGGCTTTAGCCGATTTCGAGCAAAGATGATTCATGCTGCTTTAGAATCTCTAAATCCTCAGGAAAGTCAATATTTAGTCCAAGAAGAGGGGCATCGACAATCACATCATCAAAGGCAACTAAGTTACGTAATGGCGTCCCAGGTAGTGCTGAAAGAACTGAATCAATGGCCTCTTCATCGAGCATTAAGGGATGGCCGCGTCGCTCATTTGATGCAAGAGTTGAACTGCGTTGAGATGAAAGTAGCGCACGTACATCTGCAACACTCCATCCAGGGCGGTCGACTGGAGCGATAATCACGCGTTGTGGCATACGTCCTTTATCCGATGCAAGTGAGAGAAGACCGCACTGAATACTCCCCGTTCGCCCTTGTTCGGGAGATGAGTTTACCAAAACAGTTGAACCAAGAGCTGCTTGCATGATCTCGACGGAAAGTTCACTTCGTGTTACAATCACAACTGGAGAGCAACCCGCATGAATTAACTTTTGATACGCAAGTCCAACCAGAGTTGTATCCCCAATGGGAACTAAGGATTTCGGCTGACCAAGACGCTGACTGGCTCCGGCAGCGAGAATCATGGCAGGACAATGTTTGGCCATATTCTCAACTCAAGGCGAAAGGTTTTGTTCTTTGCTCTTGATATATACTCGATTCAATCGGTGCTCATGTCGAAAAAGAATTACAGAATGTCTGAGCCTGAACTACGCTCGGTCGAGATGTTGCAATCCGTAGCAAAAGATACACCCGGAGTTGAAATTGTCGTCCTAACCAATGAAGCAATTAAGGTCAGATTACGAGGGGAATCAAAACGTTGGTACTGCATTGATTCAAAATTTCAAGGAATCAATGAGTTTCAAATTCCGTCTCAACCCGAATGGTCAGTAGCCATTACCGCTGGAAGATGGCAGAATGATGTCGTTCAAGAAAACGATTATTCAGTCAATCTCTGCTTGCATTCTAAAAACCAAAAACTCCCAATCGGAGATCGAATTGTATCACTGGTTCTGGCACTTTTTAACGATGTTAAAACCGCTATGAAAATCCCTATGCTGGCGCAATTTATTGTCTGTCAGCGTCAAATGCTCCAAGACATCGTCATCTTTCAAGACACGATGATAGTCACCCAAGAAATGGTTGAAGACGAATGGGACTATCCAGAAGAATGGGATGAAGATGAAACCGATGATGATGATGAAGAAATGCACGCTGAAATGGACGAAATGTATGAACTTCAAGAGGCTTGGGAACAAGAAATGCACGAATTAGAGATGGCTCAACGGCAACAGGAAGAAGCCGAAGAAAAAAAGCAGGAAAAGGAACAAGAGTTAATCGATTTCTGGGAACTCATGACTGATAAGTTTCTCGAAAAATGATTACAGGTCTTTGGTAATCTCACGTCCGATAATCATCTTTTGGACCTGTGAAGAGCCCTCATAAATCTGCATGACTTTCGCGGCTCTCATCAATCGGGCAACTGGATATTCCTCTGAGTATCCATACCCGCCATAGACTTGGACCGCGTCGGTAGC
>CALCOP010000172.1 GCA_937897365.1 uncultured euryarchaeote | reverse complement strand
ATTCACTTTCGACAATGCCGTTCGATTCAAGTTCGTTCAAAGGAAGATAGACACGGTCACGTTCGATATCTTCACCGACATCTCGCAAGACATTCGTGAGTTGCATGAAAATCCCCCATGATTCCGCGAATTTCTTCGCACGTGGATCTTCATAACCGTAAATCTCTATGCACATCAAGCCGACAACAGATGCAACACGGTAGCAATAGACATACAACTCATCAAAACTGCGATAACGGTTGTTGTATAGGTCATCTTCCATTCCTGAAATGAGGTCATCAAATACATCTCGTGGAATTGAATATCGTTCTACAGTCTCCTTCAATGCGAGGAATACGGGGTCGGTTGAATAGACATCAGAGTAACAGGTAGACAGTTTCTTGCGGAAGAAAAACAATTGCGTGATTTTATTGAGGTAAGCCTCATGGTCAAGAATAGTGCCTTGGTCTTGCAGACTTTCCAGTTGGTCTCGGTAAGCAACTGCTTCAGGGTCCATTTCACCCATGCTACCTGGGAATCTGTCTGCCCAATCACCGTCTGCAATGTCGTCTGCTCTCCGACAAAATGCGTAGACAGCACACATAGCATGGCGTTGCTCATCAGGGAGATACTTGAAAGAGTGATAGAAGTTACCCGCTTCACGAATGGTCAGTTCTTCACAATATCTGAATGCTAACTTGGTAAGTTCTTGAGGGGGTTTGTCCGACCATATAGGAGCGTCAAGATGAGAAAAGGGGTCTACCAATTCGTTTGTTTCTCCAACAATTCCAATAAAAGTCGCACCTTCACGAAGAGCTTCCATTGCAGTAACACTCACTGCTTTAACAGCGTCACGAGCGAGCATTACACCCGCACGAAGGCGGTCAAGTGTGGTCATTCCCTTTTGTTCGACATCGGATTCCCTTGAATTTGCGTTCCCCTTCAGCGGGAAAAGCAATTCCAAAGGTTTTCGGCGTTCGAGCATCGTGACCAGTTACCGCTCATACTCTACCCTTTTTGAGTTCTGCCCCTAATTGAACAGAAATTGATTTTTCAATTTCCTTTATTTTTCTTCAAAAGGCGGTTGACTCCACCGGGGATAATCAAGGCACGGAGGAGTTTCTTAGCATACGATTTGATTTCATCACGGGTGACTTTAATTCGTTCTTCAGAATTGAGGACATTACCAGTTCGTAATAACGTAACCGTCCTTTGACCGATGAGAACCGGAAGCATGCATGAGGCTTTGAGACGTAGTTGTGAATCTGGTAGCATGGAAATGTATTCGATTGCAGCATCGAGGTGCTGATTAGTAAGTTCGAGATACTCATCATATAATGGTCGAAACGCATCAATATTTTCGTCATCTAAAAGGTCTTCTGGGGTGAGTTTATGTCTCTCAAGGGCCTGTTTAGGTATGTAGCACCTGCCGAATCTTAAGTCCTCAGGAATATCTCTCAAAATATTAATCATTTGCAATGATTTTCCAAATCGAATTCCCTTTTCAAAGAACTCTTTTTCTTTTTCTTGAGGTAGTGAAAACAGGTGTTCTAAGGACATTTTACTCCAAAATACGCCTACTGAACCTGCAACTCTATACGCGTAGTCATCCATCTGCTCATCGGTTTCAAGCGCAGAAATGTTCCCTCCTTCGTTGGCAGTTCCAAACCGTTCAAGATCGAGTATTTGTCCTCCAACAATGACATCGAGACATTCAAGCATAAGTTCTTGGTCTTTCGAACTATAGACTTGAAGTCCGTCAACGACATCCTCTACATTTCGAAGGAGTTCTGCCTCATTCTTGTTGGCTTGAATATCGGCAAGTTCAGTAAAATCCGGGAGAGATTTCGATTTGCCTTGAGCAACATCGTTGTATTGTTTGAGATTTTTGAGTAGAAATTCGGTTTCACCGTGTTTTGAGTCTGCGATTGTGTCCGCCACTCGAGCCAGAAGGTAGAGCAAGCCAATTTGCCCACGTATCTTCTTTGGAAGATATTTCAGGGTCGGATAAAAGGAGCGAGATGTGGATTCGAGCAAGGCATCGATTTTCTCATTAATGAGCACTGCCAAATTATCCCCTCGAGTATGGGCAATAGTTCTCTGTTCTTGACCCTGTGGGGTAGTCATCTGAACAATTCTTGGTTTTGTGTTCTTCTCTCTTTTTTTACCGTTCATGGGTTCAGTGTTCATACTTTGGCGAACATTGAATCGATATATTTACTTCAAAATCATCGGTATTCCGTCGTAAGCCTTTAGGGAGAGTTATGCGAGCGCCAAACCTCGGGGTGGTATCGTGAACTGTGGCTCTTGTAACGAACAGATTCCTCCTGACAGCATATTTTGTCCTGAATGTGGTGCGAGACAGGAAATGTCCCGTGCTGGAGGTTTTACGAATCCGAATTCGATTGGACTGAGCGGCCAAGAAGTCTCAGGCGGCCGAAACTTTGGTGTTGTCTCTGGTGAAGCGGTCCGTCAACAACGTGACATGAATGTCGGAAATACGAATATTCCACCCGAGGTACTTCAACAAATTGCCATGGGTATTCAGCAACAACCGAACATCCCACCTGGTCAGTTCCCGCCTCAAAACCTGCCTCCAAATCAAATGGGTCAATTCCCTCCTCAAAATTATCCCCCAAACCAGATGAATCAGATACCCCCTCAAGGCATGCAACAGCAGCAACCTCCACAAGGCAATGTTACATCTCACCTCCAATCCGATCGTCCACAACAAGCCCGAGGGCCGTCCCTTTCCAGCGGAGCAGTTCCTCAAAAGCCCGTGAGTAATATTTCTGCCTTGACTCCCGGTGGCACTGTTGTCGCGAATAATCCGGCTTCGTCTCCAACCGATGCTATGGTTAATCGATTAGCTGAAGCAGAACGTGCTATGAAAGATGAACGCCGTAGCCAATGGCTCAACATGAACCAATCTCCGGCAGGTAACGTTCTTGCCTCGCTTGGTGCAGATTTACCATCTCATCTTCGCGGAGGCGATGTTTCAAATCCAGCTCAAGATGTTCTCGCTGGGGCTTTAGGTCAATCTTCAGATGCACCAAATGAAGCTCTCCTACGTAGAATGTGTGAAGTTGCTGTTCGCCGAGTTGCCCGCAAGCGAGGTGTTGCTGTTGAAACACCTCAAGCCAAGGTCGAGTCAGATGTTTTGAATGTCAATGTGACCTACATCGACGATGGTCGAGTTCTTGATACCCCTGATGATCTTACTCAAGCATTCCAACACGCAATCGAAACCGAAGTTGCATTGAAGGGCTTTGATCTGACAACCGAACTGAAATTATTCCGTTCGAAAGATGGGGAAGTGGAGAATCTTGATGGCGATGATTCATCAGATGATGATGTTGAGATGTTTGCTTGTGAAATCTGTGATGGTTTGGTCAAAGAGACCGACAACGAATGTCCTCATTGTGGCGCAATGTTCGAAGATGAAGAAGAAGAAGAAGTAATCACCCCTCAACGACGTGGACCACCTCAGCGCGGAGGCCCACCAAAACGCAGCGGTCCACCCGGTCCTTCCAGGAGTGGCCCGCCCAAGCGCAGCGGTCCACCTGGTCCTTCGAAAGGCGGTCCTCCAAAGAAGAGCGGTCCACCTGGTCCATCCAA
>CALCOP010000171.1 GCA_937897365.1 uncultured euryarchaeote | reverse complement strand
CCGACCAACCATGGTTGAGAGTAATCGAAGCAGACGGGCGAACAGATTTGCTAAGTGGTGCAAACTCTGGTGAAGCCGCTGATTTATTCCTCAACAACACCTCTTTTGGGGCAAGCGGTGTTCAAATTTTTACGCACGATGGATTTCTGGTACCTTGGGTAGCGACAGTCAAAATCAACATTACTGTAGAAATACATTTCAGTGCACCAAATTGTACATCCCAATTTCAAATTGACATCCCAGATTACGGTGGCGTATATCTACTCACAGATAACTTTCCACTTGTCGTTTCAACCACACAACCATGTGAGCTTTCACATGAATTGGTGCTGTCCGATGGACGAGGTTTTTCAGAACAAACATACACAATCTCTGGACTTGACACAGAGATTGAATTGCAGTACTCCTCTCCTGCCACAGAAAACTCAATTTCCATTATCGAAGGATTCATACATTGCGGTGAAGATTCATTATATCTCAAAACCCAGATTTTAACTCTTGGAAGAATACCACTTGAAACCGATTCGACAGGAACATTAGCAGCCTTTGAGAAATCAACACTTGAAGTCCCAATCTTTTCTCAAGGAAACTCAAGTCAAACATTTACGGTAGAACTTGACGGGCCAATGTCAAGAATAGGCTCCGTTTCAAACCAAATTCTTCTTGATGGAACGGATAAGGCAGTTATTGAAATCGAACCGAACGGGCTTCTTGCTGATCGAATGTCTGTCGATGGCGAGCTTATTTTGATTTCACAGAGTGGACATCGCTGGACAATCAATCTCGCTTATACTGCCGTTGATGGGGAGAGAAATTTCATCGATGAGTTGAGGACGCCTGGTAATTTACTCGGTGGTGCTGGAATTATACTCATTCTTTGGATAGCTATTGGTATGGTTGACAGAAAACCGAAGACTGGAACAAATCCCCCTGTTACAGTATCACAGGTAATGCCGGCTGAGAATTTAGATGTTCAAACGGATGCGTGGGGACGAACGTTCGATGACACCGAGTGAGTCAATTTCGACCAGGTAACCAGCGTTGCATGTGCAAATAATGCCATTCATCATCCGAATGAAGGGCACATAGCCAGGTTTTGTTGACTCCTTCCGACAAGCGAACTGCGAGACATGCCCCTTCCCAAGTGTGTGGGGCTAATTCAACGGGCTGAACGAGCCACGGAGCGTGAGCGTCGCCAACTGAAGTTTCATACACACGCCATTTACTTCCAAACTTGAATCCAGGTCGCAAGAGAACACCGCGTGACATTAAATCACTGTAAAGTTGGAGTTCACTGGGTATGTCGAGATTATTAAACAAAAGGTGCAGTAATTCTCCTTCCTCTTGACGAAGATGGCGCCCAGACAAATGTTCCACACCTATTGACTCCCATGGCCAATCGCTTACATTCGGGATAAACCAACCCGTCCCTCTACCGATTCTTTGATTCCATAATCCTTCGAGATGCTGTTTCTCTTGCGAAGAAAATGATTGCCAAAGCGCCTGTTGGCCACTCGGTTGATCAATATCCAGTAGGTACATTGTCACATCCATTTCTTCATCGATGACGAAAAATTCTGCGAGCATACCGTGTGAGTGAACTTCTCTGGTCCAATGCAACATTTCAGCCCAATCGATTCGATCGGTCGTCCACGCCCATCGTACGTGTGCTACAGGAGGTTGCTTGGAAAAAGTGTGCTCTCGGTTCCAACGTAATGCCCACGTTGATTCAAGTATTTCGACACCCCACTTTTCAGAAACATTTTCAACCGGAATAAGAATTTCACCTCCGCTTCTTGCAGTATCAAATACAATGCTACGGGCAATGAAATCTGGGTCATTGGTGACGTATTCCTCGAACCACGTATCATGGGGCAAGGGCACGTGACGGTGCCAATGGCAAAACATAATCTCTTCAGCAGTTAACAGTATACTCTCATCGCTTTGCATCTTGCCAATACCACTTTTTTGATACAACCTCGAGGCAAGTGGAGGGTCAATGAACCAATCACCATTGCGATAGGAAGGCGGTTGCAAGGGCTGGACTGGTGGCTGATTCGAAGTAAGTGAGACCCCTAATGGACGAGTTGTGCGCTGACGTGGGGTGAACTTTCGGTTCTGCCTCGCCATGCTTCGCCGTTATCATCACCTCATTTGAGTTTAGGGTAACCGATGCCCCTATGTGCTTTCGCTTCTACGACAACATGGGGAGTCTCATGGTGGACGGTTATCTCGGTTCATTAACCACAGAAGAACGTATGCTCCTGCATCTATGTGACAATAATTTGCCCGAAGGTGAATGGGAGGCCCCTGCAGCACTAACCCAGGCAGGGATTTCTGCTGCAGTTCATGTCCAAAGGAAGCACGTCCCACGTACGATCAAACGTTTGGAACAGAGAGGTGACCTCACAAAATCAAAACGCCATGTACCTGGTGGTAAAC
>CALCOP010000170.1 GCA_937897365.1 uncultured euryarchaeote | reverse complement strand
TGGGATGAGGTCCCAGTCTCTATGAGTTCGCAGGTTCGAATCCTGCCCTCTGCACTCCAGTCAACCCTACAAGTGACCCGCTGGATGGTATGAACCGGCTAAACCCTTATCCGTGCTCTGCCTTAGATTCCATTTAGATGGGCGACTATTGGAAAGGGGTTGAAGAACTCCCACACTCGAACTGTTTAGAAGAGTGGGTTCGCGTTTCCGATGGAGTTTCTCTCCGTGTTCTCTCATGGATGCCAGAAGATACGTCACTCCATCAACTCGAACCTGTAGTTTTGATTGCTGGATGGGGTTCGCTGTTTGAAGGATGGAGGCCATTAGTCGAAGAGTGGGTGACGCGAAGGCGGGTGCTATATATTGAAACCCGAGAAAAACCCAGCGCTCGCTTTGAAAAAAAGAGGTTGTCGCCAAAGGGTTTCACAATAGGCCGGTTTTCAAAAGATATCGTTGAAATTTTAGCACACTATAATCTCAAAAACGAATTCCATCTTTTCTCATCATCCCTTGGATCAACCCTGCTCATCGACTCTTTACAGAGGGGCGAGATTGATGCGCGAAGTTCTCTCTTTGTAGCCCCAAATGAGCATTTTAAACTTCCACTCTGGTCTCGAATCATTATCAAACTCCCATTGCCGATTGTTGTGCTCAAATTGATGAGAAGCATCACAATGCGAGCAATTGAAAGGAAAGTGAAAGAGGAGGGGCAACGCATCCGTTATCGTCGTGCATTGATGGAACAAGAGCTTGTTCGTTGGCGTGCATCAGCCCGTAGCCTGATCGCTTATTCCTTACCCGAAGATCTTTCCAACATCACCGTTCCATGTGGAATATTAGCGGCCAATTCCGATAAATTACATGCCATGGATGCCGCTAAAAACATCGCAGAAAGAATACCTGGAGCTGTTATGATTGAGGTACCTTCGAACCAATATACGCATGAAGCAGACGTCTTAGTCGAAGTTGAGGCCTTTCACGCTTCGTTGTAAAGGTGTTGAAAAATACCAAAAAAGATTTTTTTTCCACTCAATTTTAAACGCAACATGCTGCAGGAAGATACGGTGCACCTATGCTTGACATGCGAAGGAAATTACGAATCGTCTCGACAGTATCCCTTGCGTTGATGCTTCTTTTTTGTTCAACAGCGCAAGCCGAAGTAACATATCCGGCTGATGACAATTCATTCGTTCTTGACGATGTTGGTATTCTCAACTCAACCGAGGAGGGGGAGCTGGAACAACTATCAATTGATTTATCTGATGCGTGGGGAACTGATATTGTACTCATTCTCATCGAGTCAACGGACAATTATACAACTGAAAATGATACGAACATGTCACTTGCTCAATACACTATTCAATTATTTGATGCGTTAGGTATCGGGGACCCTGAATGGCAAGACGGGGTGTTAATTGTACTTGCGACAAACCAAACCGGTTCCTGGGAGTGGAGTTACGAATACGGGCTCTTTTGGCAGGAATACCAGTATGTCTTCAACGAGTGGTATGACAGGATACCAAGTTCCGTGAACGAAGATTTAGCCGCTGGAAACTGGACGGATGCTTTGTATTACTTAGTCGATGATTTATCTTGGAGCATCGATGACTTCTGGTATGAAAATGATGGATGGGTCGACCCTCCGGGGCCGGATCAGGTTTGGTCTACGCCTCCTGTACTCGACGATTTGGATAACTCTGGGGCCGGAGAAGAACTGAGTTTTGGAGACACACTCGTTAGTATGGTGTTTTGTTTAGGGTGCATGGGCTTGCCAATACTCGGACTTGTCTTCTTAATTCGCAGAGGTGGTGGAAACAATGTATCTGTTGGTGGAGGAGGAAGATGGGGTCGTCGAAATCACTGGGATAACAATCAGTATGGATATCCTCAACAGGGAGGATATCAAGAAAACAACCATTACTATGGTGGAAATTTCAACAATGCTCCGAACCAACAACATTCACCACAAGTGAGTGGTGGTACCAAAACTTCTCGGAAAGCCAGCAGAGGTTCCGGCCGTGGTAGCAGCACAAAGAGAAGAGGGGGTGGCTCCAGTCGTGGCAGCAGTTCAAGCCGCAGCAGCAGTTCAAGCCGTGGCAGCAGTTCAAGTCGCAGCCGTGGCGGTAGTTCCGGACGCAGTAGCGGCGGCGGGGGCTCAAGGAGAAGTGGTGGTGGCGGTGGCCGTCGCGGCGGCGGTCGTCGAGGTCGATGATTTCACTCAAGCTTCGTCTTCAAACGACGCTTCGCGTGCTCTCTTCAT
>CALCOP010000169.1 GCA_937897365.1 uncultured euryarchaeote | reverse complement strand
CCGAGATGTCGACGAATGGAGTTTCAGTCATTCAATGACCTCACTGGAAAACAGATGCTCCAACGCAGAACTCATCGCATCGAGTGCCGCTCTTTCGGCTTCTTCAGGATCTTGGGGTAGCGTTGAAACGAGAACTTCAAACGGTATTTGACCGCCGGCAAGCGCCTTATGCCCACCTGATAATCCACCTCCCCATTTTTCCGAGAGAAGACGTCCAAGGTGAATTGAATCATTCGTTGAACGGGCAGAAAGAATGATTTTTCCCCGGCGTGGGCCAAACACAACAACGGTATCGATGCCTTCGGTTGGAAGAAGGAAATCAGCAATTTGAGCTAAAGAATCACGATTTGGCATTGAGGATAATGGTGCAAGCAGTGTTGTATCGAGGAGTTGACGCGAACCCAAAGCCTCTGCAAAGGACTCAAGTGTTTCCTGTGACCGAGGAGGCTCTTCTATAGAACGAAGCATGTCTTTGTCAATAAATGCATTCAACCACGAAAGCGCTCGAATATCGACCGGATTGAAGTCGCGAGTGAAACCAAGAGTATCAGTTCGAATTCCGAAGGCAAGGGCTGTTGCAATTCGTGAATCAATCGGGTGATTAAGGCTCATGAGCAAACTCGCAACAAGGGAAGAAGTTGCTGAAAACTCTGGACGTACCAAAGAAATATCAGCGGCAACTGCTTCATCAACTGAATGATGGTCTAAAACGATATGAGGGACACAATCATCTGGAAGAACATTGTTCGCACCGGGGCGATGGAAATCAACCGTGATGATGACCGCTGCATCGCGTATGACATCCTGTACCTCCCAATCAAGAATTAATCGACGAACTGGAATATCGAGCAAACGAACCATAGCCCTGTTCTGTTGATGCTCAATCATTCCTCCGTGGAGTAACTCAGGAACGAGGTTCATACTTCTCACTAATTCATACATGGCAAGTCCAGCTCCAAGAGCATCTGGGTCGGGGTTGTCGTGACAAAAAATCGCAACCTTTGATTGGGCAGGAATTGATTGAAGATAGTGCAATACAACACTTGCACCATCTTTTCGCTCCCATGAGCGAATCCTGTCTTGAATCGCTGCAAAGGACACATCATCAACACTAACAAGGTCTACGCCGTCTCCCTCAAGCGGTAGCGTTGTCAAAATTGGAACATCAGACCAGTGATTCTGAAGAGCTGATACGGGGTCATCATCTGCTAAAGCTTCGGGGTCAAGCAAGAGGACGGCAGTAGGCTTGTGGGCATCAAGAGGTAACGTGTTGAGGAGAGTTGGACTGGGAAGCGCCATTATTTCACAACCTTCCAAAGGTCCATCCAAGGGCAAATTATTGGCAAGGCCAATCAAAATACTACGCTTACGTTCAGCACACCATCGGCTCAAACGAACGGCGAGATGGCCCGAACCAATAATCAGAAACACATCATCACCGCTTAGTCTTGCTCATCTTGAGGTTTGAAGTTACGCCCGAGTAGGGATTGAATCTGCTCAGAATTCGATGAGGACATTCTCACGCTCGTGCTCAAAGATTTCGAACAAATCACGGCGCTTACAACCCTTCATGTTCGCAACAAAAACAGTTGGAATCATCTGGATGGTTTTGTTGAATGAAGTTGTTGTTGAGTTATACATCTCACGGCGATCGGCAATTGTATTTTCCATTTTTACCAGTTCAGTTTGGATGTTAACGAAACCAGAATCTGATTTGAGTTCAGGATATTGTTCAGCGACCATGTTAATCCGAGGAATCATAGCAGAGAATGCAGATTCAGCCCGTGCTACACCAGCAACATCACCTTGTTGCAATGCACCTGCTGCGAGAGCTCTGGCTTCAAATAACTTGTCAAAGAACTTGATTTCTTGATTTGCCATTCCCTTAGCGATGTTGACAAGGTTTGGAATCATGTCGTAACGTTGTTTGAGCATGACTGAGATTTGAGCCCAAGAGTTTTCGATATTTTCTTCAAGATTAATCAAACGGTTCCATGTTGAGAAAAACCAAACACACACTATGAGTATCAGAAATCCTGCGATGGCACCAGCAATAAGGAGTGCAGTTGACATGGATTTACGTGAGACCGTTCACACTTCAAACCATCGGTTCGGTTTAGAGGACGAGAGGCAAGGTCATGAAGCAAGAACTGTTGCCGTAACTATACCGCTCGTTCAATGTGATGGCGAATGGGAGAAAGAGAGCGAAAGATATGGTAATTGAAACGCTGCTTATTTCACTTGGCGTTTTCATCGCCGCCTTTCTCTTCGCACCTCTCGGCTTAGGCGGAGGCATGATTTTCGTTCCCTTACTCCATTACGGACTGGGCTGGGACATCAATGGAGCACTATTTGCAGTTTCACTCTCACTCACTGCGGTCGTTAGTTGGGGGAGTGGATTGGCTCACAGAAAGGAAAATCACTACGATGATGAGGCACTTCGGTTAGGACTACGAGGCGCTCTTCCAGGGGCCCTTCTTGGTGTTGCTATTGTCGTTCTTATCGGAGAAAAAATCGACCTTGTGTTCAAAATCTCCAGCATCATAATGATTTCATGGGCAATATACAAAACTGCAATGAAAATGAGAAATGAACCTGATAAAGCGGTTCAAGAAAAGCAGCCGAATGCGAGTGAGGTCCAACCTATCCCGCTTCAAATTGGAACAGGTATTGGCGGTATTTTATCGAGCGTTTTAGCAGTTGGTGCTGGCGTAATATATGTCCCAGTCATGCGAACATTTGCTCATCTTGAACCACGTAAAGCAATAGGAACAAGCCTCCATTTTATGATGATCGTTGTACCGGTAGCCGTCGTAGCACACGTTCTCACACTGCCTTCACAAATGTATTCAAAACTCGCAGATGAGTTCATCTTAATTTTGATCTTCATGGCTTTGACGCTGCTCGGTTCTCGCAGTGGTGCAAAATATGGGATGAAGTATCTTTCAGAGGAACAACTGATGAAGATTTTCTTGGGCGTAATCATTGTTGTTGCTTTGAAGTATCTGACTGACCTGCTCGGATTTTAATCGTCACTATCAGGGATGAAATCTTCAGCAGGGGCACTGAAAA
>CALCOP010000168.1 GCA_937897365.1 uncultured euryarchaeote | reverse complement strand
TGATGGGTCGCCAAGAGAAGATATTTCAATTGATGATCGGCTTGTCTGTGACGGTTGGACAATTGCACTTTTCGGTGGATTAGAAGATGTGACCCTTCAACCGAACGAATCAAGAATTATTGAAATCGGATTTCAAGCCCCGCTCGAATATACCGGCGAGGTTGACATCCGATTACGTGTATTTGCCAATGGAGCCCTCGTACGAATGCAAACAGTTGATGTTGGTGCGTCTATTGATTGGGAGAGAAGTGGAACCGTTCAATTGTTAACCGATGCATGCCAATCGCTTTTACCAAACGCATCATGCAGCGCTCGAGTGGCTGTTGAAAATACAGGAAACGCATTTGATAGTTACGAATTTCAAATCGCTGAAAGCCCACAATTTGTTGATGTCGAACTGCTGACATCCACGGTCAATCTTGAACCAAACAGTATGGATGAAATTGACCTGATCGCTGTAACAGCGAATGAATCTGCCTTCGCCTTTGAATTGGGAGATGTCGTTGTCAATGTCAAATTAGTGAACAGTGAAATCATCGTTGCAACCGTTCAAATTCCTGTGAAAATTGCACCGGTGATACAGTGGGTGTTTTCAGATATCGTTGAAGAAGTCGATAGTAAAGGTCGACTTTCGATTGCTATGACACTTCGCAATGAAGGTAACACTGCTGATGGGTTATTGGTCCAACTGCAATCATCGCACTCTACGGAGATGTCCTTTATCCCACCAACAATAGCTACCATAGAGGAAGAAGTTGAATATCCACGTTCCTTTGAAGTGAGTGACATTCCAATCGGCTTCAATTTCACCGTTCGCGCGTGGGTCGACCTACCAATGGAGCAGCAAAGTAACGGAACTGTGTGGATTAATACAACCGTACGTTCACAATTTGAACCAAGCACGTTGTTTATTCATACCAGCAAAGCAAACTACACAGGCGTTGCTTGGCAAGACAAAACGGTTGAGGATTCAATTGATTTCAGCGCCTTTCTGTCGACTGGATGGGCTTTATTCAAGGCATGGTTTTTGATGATTTGTGCAACAATATTTTCCGGTATAATTCTATTCAAATCGGTTGCTGCACGGAAGAGAAGAAAACTTGAACACCGAGAAAGAGAAGCCATGTATGCACAGAAAGAACCTGAAGCAGTGGAAAATTGGATGGGTAAATTTAATCAAAAAGAGGATACAAAAGAGGTGGATTCGAGGATGAAAGTTCGTCCAGAAGAATTTCAGCAAGCTTTCCAAAATCGAGCGGGGTCATATAAGCCTGCCAGTGAGCCCGTAAATCCGTCACTCACAAAGGCTGCATCTACAGTACTCAATTTCCATAGCTCCAATGAACTTCGCTCTTCTGCAAACACCCTCTTAGAGGATATTCAGGCAGGAAATATATCCAAGGTGCATGCCGGAAACGCTGCTCTTCAAAAGAAGCAAGATTCGGATGCTGTAATTCCACCTGTATCAAAATCTGTTCCGTTACCTTACGATGATGAACTCGATATTTAGGTGGAAGTATGTGGACTGTTGGAGTAGACGAGGCAGGTAGAGGACCCGTCATAGGACCCTTAATTGTCAGCGCAGTTGCACTTCCTACATCGGATCTCGACATCCTATTGGAACACGGAGTTAAGGATTCAAAAGATTTGACGCACAAGAAACGTTTGCATCTGGTCGATTGGTTTCATGAGCAAGCAGAACAGCGTGGATGGAAATACTCACTGGTCGATTGCGGACCTGAACGCGTCGATAACGGAGTCCAAACAACTGGTCTCAATATCTTAGAAGTCGAGCTTTTCGCTGAAGCACTCAACCTGATTCACAAGCAAGTGGGTGAATCTGTTCACATTTTGAATGATGCATGTGATGTGAATGAACAGCGGTTTACCGACCGTATCGCATCTCGGCTGCCCCAATGGCCTTGGGGAGACTCAACAATCCACTCCGAACACAAGGCAGATGCTACATTTCCAATTGTTGGAATGGCAAGTATTCTTGCGAAAGTTGAACGCGATAAAAGTATTGACAAACTCACAAAGCAGATTGGAATTCCATTGGGCTCAGGATACCCAAGTGACCCAAATACGAAAGCTGCTTTACCAAAGTTGCTCCTTGATTCAACACCTCATCCTGCGCTACGATGGTCGTGGAAAACAGTTATCCGAGCGTGGAACAAAAAGCACGGAGTCGATCCACCGAAAAGAACCTCTACGAGTGGAAACCAACAAACGCTTTTTTGAATAAAATGCATGATTTATGCGAGTATTTGATGAAGCAAAGGCCACAGGAAAGGATGAGCCCCATGACATGGACACCAGATGAAGAAACGCTCGCGTCATTCAGGCATCTTGCATTACAAAATGCAATTGAGTATGAAGGAAAGGCAGCCCCTGGGTCAGTAATCGGACGCTTGATGGGCACACGAAGCGACCTAAGACAACACGGGAAAATCATTTCACCTTTAATCGCAAAAGCTGTTGCCGAAGCAAACAAGATGGCTGCCGAGCAAGGTGTTGCTGCTCTACAAGCAATACTACAAACAGAAGCTCCGCACCTTCTTGAAAAGCGTGAAAAGAAAGAACGAAGAGAAGGACTTCCAGAACTCAAAAATGCCGTTAAGGGAAAGGTAGTTCTTCGATTTGCGCCCAACCCAAACGGACCTCTCTCTTTTGGCCATGCACGAGGAATTGTCATTAACGGAAATTATGCGAAAGAATGGGATGGGGAATTGATTCTCCGCTTTGATGATACAGACACGGTAGTCAAGCCACCACTCCCCTCTGCTTATGACCAAATACCCGAAGAAGCGGAGTGGTTACTCGGATTCAAACCACATCGCGTCGTCATTGCAAGTGAACAAATCCCTCACTATTACGAGCATGCAATAAAAATGCTTGAAGAAAAATTTGGATACATTTGTCAATGCAGTGGTGAGGACTTCAAAGAATACCGGGTGACTAAGACAGAGTGCCCGTGCCGTTCAAACAGCAGAGAATTGAATTTGGAACTATGGGGTAAAATGAACGATGGAACATTTGTTCCCGGTGATGCGGTCGTTCGAGTCAAAACCTCAATGGATTTGAAGAATCCCGCACTACGAGACTGGCCTGCTTTACGCATTCAGAACACCGCGCAACACCCCCATCCACGACCTTCAATTGGTTCCAAATACAGAGTTTGGCCACTCCTCGATTTCCAAAGTGCTGTTGAAGACCATATGCAAGGTGTTACACACATCATTCGTGGTAAAGACCTGATGGATTCGACAAGGAAACAAACTCTGCTCTACGAACACTTTGGGTGGACATATCCAGAAACGATGTATTGGGGCCGAGTTAAAGTCCACGAATGGGGCGGCTTTTCAACATCGCAAATGCGCCGAGACATTGAGGCGGGACTGTTCAGTGGATGGGATGATCCAAGACTCCCGACACTTCGTGCGCTTCGAAAAACAGGAATAACTGCCGATGCGTTACGTGACTTCTGGGTCGAATTGGGGGTGACACAAAAGGACATCTCGGTGCCACTTTCAACCTTATATTCGCATAATACCAAAAGTATCGATGATGATGCACCACGACTGTCTTTTATTCGAGATCCCGTCAATCTTACCCTCAAAGGTGAACACCCAAACAAGGTTAGCGTTGAAGTCCATCCAAACCATCCAAGTCGAGGTATGCGACATTTCGATGTTACAAATAATTCAATTTGGGTTGAAAAACAAGACTTGGATAAATCTGAAATTCGTTTAAAGGGTTTTGCGAATATAGCAATTGAAAATCAGAAGGGTAATCCCATCACGGCAAAAATTGGTTCAGTCGAACGCAATGATCGCCGACCGATTATTCATTGGCTACCCGATAGCGGCAAGACAAAGGCCACACTGATGCTTGCTGAGGATGGAGAAATAAAACACTTTGAAGGCCTTATTGAGGCGCATTCTTATCCGCATGGAACAATGGTTCAAATTGAAAGAATTGGCTATGCGCGGGTTCTTGACGACTCGACCCTTATCTTCACACATTCATGATTGAACTTACGGGAACAATCATAGGTCGAAACTCAAACCACCGAACAGTGGCAACTATGTCGAAGACAGTAGCGGATTTGAAACTTGATGATGAACACATAACCATCGGCATTGATGACACAATGGCTGAAGCAGCACGTAGATTACTCACTTTGTCCGGTGGAATACTCATCGTTCTCGATGAAGATTCAAAAACCAAAGGCGTCATTGGTAACCGACAGTTCCTCAAAGCTTTGGCAGAGAATGTCAATGCGAATGATGTGAAATGTTCAGAATGGATGGAGATGGATTTTCTCGAAGTCAAACTTTCTGAAACTCTGAAATCAGTTCTTTCAGAAATAAAAAAGAGAGCCCCACAAGCTGTGGTTGCGGTTGAAGAAGATGGAGAGTTTGTAGGATACTTCTCTCCTTCGGATTATCAACAAGCAACATCACTGGTTTCATCGCTCAAAGGGCTTGAACTTTGATTAAGCTACAATTTTAATGACCCGCTCGCAACCTACACAGGCGAATCGAAGAGGGCGTACTTGACTCGCAACTGGATTGGGAGTTCCACAGGCTGGGCAAGGAATCACTGGCGTCGTGATGAGACTCGCCTCTTCAACCAAATCGACTCTGGAACGAGGACTGGTGATCGCAGTCACCCACCAAATGAGAATGACGGTTCCAACCGCACCGCCAACAAATACAGAAAGGAAGCCTAACACATGAATGATGAGGACCATTGGAACGAGTATGAGTTCAACGTACAGCAACCTCTTTTGGCGTGTTTTCGCAAACTTCAGTGCGAAAACAAATCCGAGCAACAGACCGAGACAGACAATCAAAAAGAGTGGTAGTGGGCTGTCGAGAGGAGAATTTGCCGGTGCAACTGAAAGTGTGAACTTGTCGTCCTGGGTGATTCCTTCGCCCCTTATCTCAAGTTTCTCTCCCCAAGGGAAGCGCATGTGGCTTAGAGATACGGACTCAGATGGATTGAGGTTTGGACCGATGAAGGAGGCCATTGCTGAGGTTGAACCACGTAATGACAAGGTGCATTCACTCCACAAAACCGAAGGCTGAGGGTTCATGAAATCTTCAATGAGTGTTGTAGGTTCGCCACTCTCCAGATCGATTGATGTAGAAATAATCAGAGTCACGGGGTGGTTAACTACATCAGATTGACCATTGAGGTCAACTTTAACTGAGAACGAGGTGAAATCTTTTGCATTGGCGCCAAGCAATTCAGCGACCTCAAAACCAAGCCCTTCTCCAAGGTAATATGTAGCGAGCCCAGAATTGGACATCTGCCTCTCAAATTCACTGATTTCGATTTGTTCTAGAGTGCGACTAACACGCTCATCATCACTAACGCTCCCGGGATCAAAACTTTTCAACGGTAGTGAAAGCGTAGTCACCTCATCACCAAGATGGTCCATACCCCAACGCATCCAGAACGCCATTTCCCCACCGATTTCGATACGTGTAACCCGTTCAAGTTCGATGACACTATCCGATGAATCCAAGGAGAATGTTCCAGTAACACTTAACGGACTCCCATCTCCATTGGTTTTTAGTGGCTCATCAGGTGGGTAATATGTTCCTGTTCCAGTTGAAGAGTCAAACGTTTCAATCTCAAAACTCGTAGAACCACTGAGTGCTGAATCACCCACTTCGAGTATTAATCGTGTTTCAACAGTTACAGTCTCCACCCCTCCTTGCGCTCCATCCCATGTCCATGTGACACGGACACCACTACCGGAAGTTGTTTCAATCGGGTCACCAGTAAGAGCAGTACCACCAACTAAAATTTCAAGGGATTCAGACTTTGAAAGCATATCCATGCCCCAGTTCGAATCAATCACAACTGAAAAATAAACTTCGGAACCTTCTACCTCCGGTTGAAGTAATGTCAAGTCCAGCAAGGGAATTTCAGCCTCAATTGTTGAATCAGCCTCTTCTGAACCCCACAAAAATTCCAGTTTCGCATCACCAGTGGGCAATGAGAAAACGACAGAACGAGCGGTCAAAGTGAGTTCAATAGCGCCATTATCAGAAATGGATGTCGCATCGACATCGATGTCAAAACTCAACGTACCTTGGCCTTGAGCCAAAAACGAACTGCCCGGCTCGGTCGAAGCGCTGAAGGTTTGGCTGCCAATCTTGAGGGTAGCTGTAGCGTTGACTTGTGCACTCGCCGCATCGGTAACCTCGTACATGATGGAAACTTGCCACGTATTAGCGGGAATGGTGCCTGGCCAAACATTTGGTAAAACCCACTTACCAACCGTCTCTTCAGAAGTTACCGCATTCGCAATAGTAGCAGTCGACGTTGTTTCTGTCAAATCCTGTGAAAAAGGCGACATTGTACCCGCTGAAGCGGAACCGAGAAGGTGCAATTCAACTTCGGCCGAATCACAGCAAACCACGGTATCTTCAGCCACAGCATTTCCTACAAACGAGTCAGCCAAAGGAGACATCAAAGAGGCGATAAAAATCAACACAAACAAGAATGGACGTGCTGTCATTAGTTCACCTACAACTTAACCCAGCGCGCATGGCACATAATAGAAGCGCTTCGGCGACCATCAAATCACTCAAAGTGCCTTCTCAAGTAAAGCACCCAGTTCCTTTTCGAAGAGTGAGACAACAGCCTCGCCCACTTCCCCTTGCAAATCATCAGGAAGGAGACGCAGGCCAAGTCGAGTTGCTGCTCGAGTAGCTTTAAGTTCAGCATAGATGGTTCGAGCTTTGGTGTGGAAATAGTAAGCGACTGCTTCTTTAATTTCAGCCTTCAATTCAGGGTCGTCATCGACTTTACTACGGATGTGAGATTTGAGTTCATCTTTCACAAGATCTCGAAATGCTTCAATGACTAAATCTTCTGTAGACATCAAGTCTTGAACTTGGTCTCGGATGCTACCAGTAAGTAATCTTTCAATGGCCATGATTATCCCAGCATGTTATGAGGTTTCAACCCGTCGATTGCCAAACCTACAGAAGAAGTCCGGTTTTGAGGAAAGAATCTGCCAATTTTGAAGCATGTATTTTTGCCGATTTTGAATCTTCAGGCCATGCTTTCTCGGCCAAAAAAATCTGACTCATCACGTCAACATCCGAGGTCCCAACCATGAGTCGATGCCAAGCAAGTTCTTCGAGTCGAGGTGTCGAAAGAGAAGAATGGGTGAGTGTTGGAAGAATTAATTCACTCAAGGCAGCAGTCCGAGACTCAATATCCATTTTCAGCCAACCCTTCTGTAACCGAGCTAACATTCGTTCAGAGAGACCGGGAATCATTCCAGAAGCCGGCGAGGGGACTTCCGGTAGAGGCACCATTCGGAACGAACCCTCCTCTCGTAAATGATCCCGAACAGCAGTATGAATTGGGTCAAAGGTCGTATCCAATGCCTCTCTCAACCAGAGTCCAGTTGCTGCAAATGGTCGCAAGAGTCGAACCCTCTGGCCATTCGGTACAAGTTGTGCAGCCAGAGCGGCGCATTGTGCAACCACATCCAATGCACCGCGACGCTCTGATTGGTTCGAGCCCAAGCGTACAGACACCGAGAGAGGAGTGATGTGAATGTATTCTGTTTTCGGCAATTCCTCAACTGTCCACGTATCTTCAAATGGCGAAATGAAAATCAGCAATCCATCTTTAGGAAGTTGAGGTTTCAAGCGTTCATCTCTTGGAACATGCTGCTCAGATTCAAGAAATCGGCGTCGATATTTGATTCCTGTATCGAGGAACGCAGACTCCAACATTGACAAAGCAAGGAGTCCGGACAGGTCAGCTGGAGCATGAATATGAACCATTTCAGCATCTTTAATGTGATTAGAAAGGTGAATGATTCTCTTTTTCACATCTGTGAATGGAAGAGTAAGAAGTAAGTCGTTCATCGCCCCACCGAATCTACCGAGAAGGTCACTGTTGATGAAGTAACCACATCAGTGAAAAGATACAGCAGTATGCTCACTCGACCATCAGGCGGAGTTCGTCACGCTTGTATCGCCATTCAGCAGGAATACGTCCCTCAGCCATGTAGTAATTTGCCAAACGTCGAATTTTCGATTCAGTAATCTCAAGCGCACGCTTGTTGTGAAGATCTTTGTGATTTCCGCTACCGAGGTGATTGATGATACCAACGGCTTGACGCATGAGATTCATCATGTCTTCAGGATAAGTTCCACCGATATTGTTCTCTGCCAAAACACTTCCAATACGCTTGCCAATGACAAGTCGGACATTCGGGACAGCGTGCTGGTCTCGTAGAATTGTACCAATTACAGCAGAAGAGTGACCCTCTTTACCAAGGTCGATAATCAGTTGAGTAACTGCAGCAGCATCGGTATTTGACCACTCAGGAGCTTCCTTGACAAAGGGCTTGCTTGATCCACTCTTTCCTCTGCGTGACTTATACATACGTGCCATAAGAACAACTCCAAGTAATTCGGCGACTTGTCACCCCTTCTTAACCGCTCCGCTTCACCAAAGGCGATTTTGTTTCGACAAAACAGAGTATTGCTCTGCATTTCAGAGTAAATCTACAGCCGCTGATGGGACTTTGCCAATCGACCCGGTGTCGATGGCCATTCCCATGCCGGAGCGTGCGCACGTGCAAGACCTATGACCTGTCCATCCTGTAAAACCAAAAGGTCAGAGCCGGCCCGAATGGTGACATCGAAGGAATCAACAATCTGTCCAAAGATATCGCCTCTCCAGACAACACCACTACAGAGGTGAACTTCCGGTAACGCTTTGAGTTCAGCAAGGGTTGGAATGATGGCCTTTGGTAACGAAAAACCGCTTCTATCAATGGACCATAATGCCATCTGGGTATTACCGCGTTCAAGTCGGTATCGAGGCGGTTTTCCTCGGACTTTCAAACCTTCAATCCAAGCATCACTGTTCATCTGCTTTCGGGCTATGCTCGAAAAGTTATCAAGGAGAATTTTCTCTGTTTTTCGACCCCTTGGGCTCAAATCATCAACTGCTTTCTTGACTGCTTCTGAAAGGCGTTCAAGTGCCTCATGAGACCCAGCAGAATCTCCTTGACGCGAATCGATGATTTCGACGGATTCATGAGTGAAATCAATGCCTGAGTGATTGATTATTTTTTGGTAGTTCTGACGTTTGACCAGCGATTGGAACATCCGTTGGATGCGTGATAATTCATCTCCGGTCCAATCACCAGTTACAGGTACATCATAA
>CALCOP010000167.1 GCA_937897365.1 uncultured euryarchaeote | reverse complement strand
GGACGCAGTGTCACGGCTGTTCCTGTCCAGAGAGCCCTCGTATGCCCCCCCCGGTGGGGCCAATGCGTTGTATAAAACACAGGAGGAATCCGACATGGCAAAGAAAAGTCACCCACGTAGAGGATCGATGGCATTTAGCCCGCGAAAGCGTGCAAACCGTCCATTCGGTCTGGTTAAATCGTGGCCTACAACCGATGCGAGCGAAGTGAGAATGCAAGGATTTGCCGGCTGGAAAGCAGGCATGACTCACATTCTCGCTCGAGATTTAAACCCAAGAAGCCTATCCGCTGGACAAGAAGTTCGTATTCCAGTTACTGTTGTTGAATGTCCAAAGATGCGTATTCTCGGTGTTCGTGGGTATTCTATGAATGCTTACGGTAAGCAAGCAGCAGGAGAAGCTTGGGTTGATGCAAGTCAAATTAGCGAAGCATTCCCTGACCTTTTCAAGCGACTGCCAGAACGTAAAGAGCACGATGCAGACAAGCATTTCGAAAACCTCGAAAAAGCAGATTTGGTCGAAGTTCGTCTCATTGTCGCAACACAACCTTCTGCAGTTTCCAGTCTACCATCAAAGACACCTGACCTCATGGAGATCGGTCTCGATGGCGGAACAATCGGCGAGAAACTCACTTTCGCAAAGGAAAAGTTGGGTGAAGAATACTCCTTCGCAGACGCTTTCGAAGAAGGCGGTCTGACCGACATTGTTGCAGTTACCAAGGGATACGGATGGCAAGGTGTCATCAAGCGTTTCGGCGGTAAGTTGCAATCTCACAAGAACTCCAAGAAACGCCGTCAACACGGTAATATGGGTGCTTTCGGTGACGGATATGTTCGAAAGTCTATTCGTCAAGGTGGTCAAACTGGCTACCACCAACGAACAGAATACAACAAGCGTATTCTTCGCGTCGCATCTCCTGAAGACCATGCAATTTCACCAGCAGGCGGTTTCCTTCACTATGGAGAAGTTAATTCAGATTACATCCTTGTAAAGGGAAGTGTTCCAGGCCCGGCAAAGCGGTTGATCCGTTTCCGTGATGCAACACGTGGCTCTGACAAGAATCTACCACCTTACGAAATCACTTACGTAAGTACATCATCTAAGCAGGGGGTCTGAAGTTGAAGGTCAATGTTCTCGATATTACAAACACTGTCAGTCAGGACGAAGTCGACGCAGGTCGCCTTCAAGAGAATTTCGAAATCTCTGTTGAAAACGGAAAGAAAGTGACGCTTTCAGAAGCGTTCTCTACCGAACTCCGCACTGACCTCATCAAGCTCGCAGTTGCTTCCAGCCGTGCCAACCGTCGCCAAGCATACGGTGCTCGTGCCCATGTTGGAAAGCGTGCGCCAATGGCAGGTATGAAGCACTCCGTTGAATGGTGGGGTAAGGGCCGTGGTGTTTCACGTATCATGCGAAGAACCGGCCAGAGCCGAGCAGCACAAAACCCACACACCAAAGGTGGACGCCGTGCTCACGGGCCTAAGGTCGAAAAGAACTGGGGCCGAAAACTCAACCTGAAGGAGCGTCGAATTGCTCGAAACTCAGCATTGGCTGCTACAACATCTGTTGAGACAGTGAGTTCTCGTGGCCACCGTTTCTCAGAAGATATCTCAAGCCTTCCTCTCGTACTCGGTAATTATGTTGAAGTTCGTGATGGGAAGACTGAGGAGTTCAACATCGAGACGTTCAATCACGGCTCTGCGACTCGTAAAGTCATTGCTATCTTTAACGAACTCGGCCTTGGAGACGATTTGAATCGTGCTCGCAATGGACGCAACATTCGTGCTGGTAAAGCAACCATGCGTGGACGTGTCCACAAGACTCCAAAATCAATCCTCCTTGTTGTCAAGGAAAAGTCCGGTTTGGCTCAAGCCGCTCGAAACCTCCCCGGTGTCGATGTGGTTGCTGCTCGTGACTTGTGCGCTGAAGACTTGGCGCCAGGTGGCGACATCGGTCGTTTGACCGTCTTTACAAAAGATGCTGTGGAGGCACTTAACTGAGGTGAACATCATGAATGCATATGACATTATTATTCAACCATGGTTGACTGAAAAATCGATGGAAGCTCGTACTACCGAGGACCGTCTCGAGTTCATCGTCCGCCGTAGCGCTACCAAAGATCAAATCGCACGTGCGGTTGAAACTATTTTTGAAGTCGAAGTTGCGAAAGTCAATGTTCGCAATTCCAAACACGGTAAGCACGCTTCCGTCAAGCTTGCCGAAGGTTATGACGCAGAAGACGCAGCAATGCGCTTGGGAGCATTCTGAGGTGATTTATCATGGGTAAGAGAATACGTGCACAACGAAAAGGTTCCTCTCCACGATACCGTGTTGCAAGCCATCGGTTCCCAGGTGCGAACCGCATGCCTCGCGCTGAAGGTGTCGTCGGTGAGATTACTGAACTCCTTCACAGCCCGGTTCATTCAGCACCACTCGCTCGAATGAAGATGCCTGATGGTGAATCCACACTTGTTGTGGCTACCGAAGGCCTTTCTGTCGGTTCAAGTGTTGCTATTGGGGACAATGCAGCGCTACGACCTGGTAACATTACTTCACTCGGAAACATTCCTGAAGGAACCGCAATCAACAATCTTGAACTTCGTCCAGGTGACGGTGGAAAAGTTGCTCGTGCAGCGGGTAACTCGTGCTTTATTGAAGCACGAATTGGTGATAAGGTCCGTGTTCGAATGCCGTCTGGTTCACTCCGTGAACTTCCTGCGAACTGCCGTGCAACTATCGGCGTTCTTGCTGGACACGGTCGAGACGAAATGCCACTGCGAACTGCAGGTGCTGCTTACTACAAGGCGAAGGCCCGTGGTAAGTTGTTCCCACACGTGAGCGGTGTTGCAATGAATCCTGTCGACCACCCTCACGGTGGAGGAAACCACCAAGCTGTTCACGGTCCAAACTCCGTCGCTCGAGGCACCCCTCCTGGTGCTAAGGTCGGATTGATTGCACCAAGCCGAACTGGCCGAGGCCGAGGTAAGAAAATTTGAGGTGATGAATTATGGCACGTAAGAAGAAGAAGTCCTTTATGACCCCTAAAGCCAGCCGACGTAAGGCACGTAAGCGCCTTTCGACGACCACTGGCCGTGTAAAGAAAGAATTCACATACCGAGGTTACTCCGTTGAAGAACTGTCGAGTTTCCCTCTCTTCCCTCCAGAAGACGATCCATCTGCAATCTCTATTGCTACGGTTTTGTCCTCTCGCGCTCGTCGTTCGATGGTTCGTGGCTTCTCAGAAGAGAACGAACACTTCCTCAACCGAGTTCGCCGTTCAAATGGAAAGACCGTTCGAACACATCGCAGAGATATGCCTATTCTTCCTGAATTCGTTGGAAAGACCATTGCTGTTTACAGTGGACAAACCTTTGTCCCGGTCGAAATTAAGCCTGAAATGATTGGTCATTATCTTGGTGAATTCGCAATTACCCGAAGAGGTGTCGCTCACAGCGGACCTGGTGTCGGAGCAACACGTTCGTCGAAGCACGTGGCCCTAAAGTGAGGTGTGAAGTATGGTAAAGACACAATTAGACCGACGCTCAAAGCGACGTGAGAACCCACAAAAGGGTTACACGCAATTACTCCAAGGTAGCCGACTTGCTACAGCTCGTGCAGTCAACATGGACATGCACGTCAAGCATTGTTTCGAAATCTGCCGACATGTCAAGAACATGAAAGCAGGTGAAGCGATTGCTTTCCTCAACGAGGTACTTAAGATTGATTCTGACCGTGCCGACATTCGTCGTAAGGCAGCTGCAGTTCCATTCCGTCTTGGAAGTGGAAACAAGAAGAAGCGCCGAACCGGTCCTTCAATGGTTGGACACCGCAAAGGTAAGGTTGGTCCTGGACGCTATCCTGTTAAGGGATCTCGTGCAATCATTAAGTTGATTCAAAGCGCTATGGAAAACGCTCGTCATCAGTATGAAGACGTCGACCCTGAAGAAATGGAAATCACGCACATCGCTGCACACCGTGGACAAATCCGTAAGGGATTCATTCCTCGTGCACGTGGACGAGCTACTCCTTCGAATCACTATCAAGTGAATCTCGAAATATTCCTTGAAGACTTTAGTGTTCAAGAAGATGAGTTGGAGGACGACTTCTGAGGTGATTGATTATGGCTGGAAAACAAAGTACACTCCGAACAATCGTTAACCGAAACGTCGAACGCCTTCTCGTCAAGGAATTTTTGATGGAGAACACCAAGGGTGCTGGTTTTGGCGACCTTGTTATTCGTCGAACGCCTCAAGGAACTGAGGTAACTGTTCATGCTGAACGCCCAGGTATGGTCATTGGCCGTAAGGGTAAGATCATCAACGAACTTCAAAAGCGTCTTGATGAAGAATTTAACATCGTGAATCCGAAACTTAAGGTCGAGGAAGTTGACAGAAAGGCTGCAACTCTTAACGCCCAAGTTATGGCTGAGAAAATCACATCTGCTCTTGAGCGGGGTTGGTATTACCGCCGTGCGGGTGCAAGTGCGGCACAGAACATCATGGAATCAGGTGCTCGTGGCGTTATTGTCACCGTTGCCGGTAAATTGACAGGTTCACGAAACCGAACTCAAAAGTTTATTCTTGGGCACGTCAAGTATTGCGGTGAGACTGCTCTACAACACATGGACAAGGGTTACTCTGTTGCAGTAAAGAAACTTGGAACCATTGGCGTTACCGTTGAAATTATGCGACCTGGCACTCGATTGCCTCACGAAATCAGCATCTTCTCTGATGAAGAACTTCGAATTCGTGAAGAGCAAGCCGCTGCTGAAGAAGCTGCTGCAGCACAAGCAGCACCTGCGGAGGCGAGCGAATGAGCCACGTATCAAACCGTGAAATCGCTTCGATGAGTCAAGAGGCTCGCGAATCTCGCCTTCTTGAACTTCAAGAGGAGTTGCTCCAACTTCGTGCTGAAAAAGCACTTGGTGGCACACCATCGAACATAGGAGCATACAAGGCTACACGCCGAAGTATTGCTCGACTGAAAACACACTTGAATAACAATTGATTACGAAAAGGAGAAGACGACAATGGCGGCAATTTGTAACGTATGCGGACTCCCAGATGAACTCTGCATATGTCAAGAAATAGCCAAAGAACAACAAAAAGCAATCATCTCAACTGACCGAAGACGCTATGGAAAAATCGTAACAAAGGTAGAAGGAATTGAAGACTCAGCTATTGACATTAATCAACTCGCAAAATTACTCAAAAACAAATGTGCAGCAGGCGGAACAGTGAAAGGACGAACAATTGAACTTCAAGGCGATCACAAAAAGAAAGCAGCAGGTGTACTCAAAAATAACG
>CALCOP010000166.1 GCA_937897365.1 uncultured euryarchaeote | reverse complement strand
CATGCCAATCATTATGGGGGTTCGTTTTCGACCAAAAGTAATGTCGGGATTGGATGTACAAACCGGCACCTTTTGTCCGGGTAAAAATCAACGTGGAGTTTCCGACGCTCCAACCTTTTCCGATGCCGCTGATGGCCTGCTTTACGGCGTGGATTTACCCCCAGCAGCTGAAGGTCCAGGAATACTTCTTACTGCTGACGGTGGTCGCTATTATGGCACTTTATTCGGAGCACAAGGTCATGGTGAAGGTGAATTGGTGTTTACAACCGGAATGATGGGCTATCAAGAATCATTGACCGACCCTTCTTTTGCGGGACAAGTCTTGACCTTCACCTATCCGTTAATAGGAAATTATGGTATTCATTCAGGTGCTTCTGAATCAGCAGGTGTATGGCCGAGAGGTGTGGTCGTGCGTCATGCGATGCATCAACCAGATCATCGGCACTCGATTGCTCCAGTTGGAGATTTGCTTCGATTGCACAATGTCCCCGGAATTGAAGGCATCGACACTCGGGCAATCACACGTAGGGTGCGTGAACTTGGAACCGTTCTCTGTGTCTTTGGTCCCCAAAATGACGAAGAATTGCTCCAGCAACGGCTCAAAGAATTGACATCACCTGACCTTGAGGATTTGGTTGACGAAGTTTCTCTCTCTACACCGGTCATACTTAATCCGGGTGCTTTGGATGCACTTGACCATCCTCTTCCACGACTTGGTGCACTTGATTGCGGTATCAAATACAATATTCTCCGAAATCTTTGTCTTCATTTTGAAGTTGTTTGGTGCCCCCCAGATACATCGTTTGAAACGTTGGTTCACGAGTATCAAATCGATGCTCTGTTTTGTTCAAATGGACCTGGCGACCCGGCACATCCTGGTAAAGCGACCATGGCGCGCAACACCTTAGCACAAGCAGTCCAAGCCAAGTTACCAGTCATGGGCATTTGTCTTGGTCACCAGTTAATGGGTTTAGCATCTGGTCTACAAACCTACAAAATGCGTTACGGACATCGAGGGGCAAATCAACCGGTCGTCGACTTGAAAACGGGCTTGGTATCCATCACCAGTCAAAACCATGGTTTTGCCGTTGCAGACCCTGAAGCCGGAATGCTTGCCGCCCATCCCAGTGGTGCCTGTTCACCGCCTGGCGTCAATCAGCACGGTGCAGAAGTTGTTGTTCGCTTTGTCAACGCAAACGATCGAACTGTAGAGGGGTTAGACCTTGTTGGCCACCCTTCTTTCACCGTCCAATTTCATCCAGAGGCCTGTCCGGGTCCTCATGATGCAGCACCATTATTCGAGCAATTCCGTGGCATTGTTGATGAGGCGTTAGGAGGTCTGAACTGATGCCGAGAAGAGATGACCTGAAGACTATCCTTGTATTGGGAAGTGGCCCGATTAAGATTGGACAGGCAGCAGAATTCGATTTCTCTGGAAGTCAGGCAGTCCGTGCACTCAGAGAAGATGGCTACGAAGTTATCTTGGTAAACTCGAATCCTGCTACGATTCAAAATGACCCTGAAATGGCAGACAAAGTCTACATTGAACCCTTGCTGCCTGATACAGTTCGCCGTATTTTGGAAATAGAGAAGCCATGTGCATTGTTAGCTGGCATGGGTGGCCAGACTGCTTTGAACATTGCAAGTGAATTGGCTCACGACGGGTCGTTGGAACGTATTGGAGTTGAATTGATTGGCTCAGATTTAGATGCGATCGATAAAGCGGAAGACAGAGAATTGTTCAATGAAGTTTGTAATTCGATTAACCTCCCAATTTCGAATGCAATTGCTTGTAACTCGATGGATGAAGTGATTGCAGCAGCAGACTCTATAGGTTCATGGCCGATTCTCATTCGTCCAGCCTTTACCCTTGGTGGGCTTGGTGGTGGTACGGCTTGGGACATGGGCCAATTGGTCGAAATTGCTGCTCTGGGACTGAGAAACTCACGAATCAACCAAGTTTTGATTGAAGAATCAATTCTTGGATGGCAAGAACTGGAGTATGAAGTGATGCGCGATGGTGCGGATAATGCAACAATCGTTTGTACAATGGAGAACATCGACCCGATGGGAGTCCACACTGGAGAATCAACCGTTGTGGCTCCCTTGCAGTCTTTTTCAGATGCTGACCACCAGATTCTGCGAGACCAAGCCCTTGCCCTTATTCGTGAACTGAACATCAAGGGTGGTTGTAATGTCCAATTCGCTTTCAACCAGTCAACCGGTGAGATACGAGTGATTGAAGTCAATCCCCGTGTATCTCGCTCTTC
>CALCOP010000165.1 GCA_937897365.1 uncultured euryarchaeote | reverse complement strand
GTAGATGACGCCCCTTCAACAAAAATCTTCACTTGTGCCGTATGTATTCCAGGAGCAACATCTTGCATCGGGAAAACGCAGTGAGCAGTGCCATTTGAATCAAATGACCCGGTAGAAGTATTCATGCCAAGTACTCGGCATTCGACTTCAAGGTTCCATTCGCTGGGTAATTCACCCAATGTTCGACCATCTCTCAATGTCCATTCTGTGAATGAATTGATTGTGATTTGAGGACCGAAGGTGGCGTTACTGTGCGGAACAAAAGAGGTTTGATTGATGAGCAGAAAATCTGCACTTTCGAGATTTTCAACAAGATACGCATCTGAATCGCTCACGACATGAGGCCCCACAGGTCGATTGAACGCTTCTCTGAATGCGTCATGTGAGCCTCGAAGCGTCAAGTCGAGATAGGGTAGAACATGGTCTGCTGCAATTGTATTTTGCTCATCTTGACTCAAAGATGCGTCTCCATCTGAGAGACCTTCCAAAAAGCTGGTCGAATCTTGAAACTGATAATGGTCAGCACCGAGAACTTCCATCATTTGCCAAGCAAAATCACCGCCTTGTGAAAGAACAGTTGTCGCCTCATTTGAAGAATAAATCTCATCTGCAGTCCCGGTTAGAAACAGTCCCGCACCTGGAGATGCAGGTGCGTGAACCCAACTTTCCGCCTTAAAGTCAGTCCAATGCTTTCCGTTCCAATCCGAAAAATCAACTCCCAAACCAAACAGTGCACGCGGTGGTTGGGATGAATTGTGGAGGGTTGAATTCATCCAAAAGGGAAAAACTCCGTATGCCGCAGCCGCTCCAATTCCATGTCCACTAAGGCCCCAATGCTGAAGATCGAACTGACCAAAACTTCCACCGATGAGTCCAGCACTGTTGTTCAACTCCCCAAGTTGAGAATGCATGAGGACTGTTTGCTCGATGACTTCATCGAAATCTGTGGATGTAAAGGAATCACTGTGAACGGCGACAATAAAACCGCGTTTAGCAAGACGTGATGAGAAATCCATGTACGAATCTGATGATTCACCTGAATCTACAAAAAATTGGACGTAAGGGAATGGCCCATTTCCAGCCATATCTTTTCCTTCGCCAGAAGCCATAGCAGGGTATACGAGACGAAGTTCAATTTGATTTTCAAACTCACCCAACTGTAAATCTTGCCAACCAACTGGGAAATCTGTTCCCGTATGAGGTTGAGTAAAATTTTGGTCTTCTTTAGGATGCTGGGCAGTAACGGCTATACTTACTGCTGGCATTAAGAATCCGATGAGGACAGAAATGCAAATCAATTGCTTGGTGAAACTCATAACCTGCCTCAACTGTTCCTTAGAGTCCTCATTCTAATCGCTTTGGGAGTCATGCGTTCTGATAGAGGACATTTTCGGCGTGCAGTAATTGGGAGAGAAGTAAACCCAGAGATGGGAGGAAATTGGCATAGTGAGGCGCCCATAAAAGCCTCCATGCTTCGAGATGTTGAGCAGCTAACATCCAACGCCCATCGAATGGTGAGTTTTGCATGAGTTGGACGCGATGAGCATAATCTCCTTCGACAGAGGTATAACGCGGATTGAGTTGAAAGGGACAAGAGGCAAAAGCACTGGGAGTGGTTGAATCATCATCGAAATCGATAGCGAAATCGAGAAGTTTTTTCGAGGTATTCTGCTCAAAATCAAATGGCAATTCAAGAGTTCTTTTGCCTTCAAAAAGTCGAATTTGACCGCCCGCCTTCAACCACGCTTCTGCGGTAGACCTTGCCGCACCACCTCCACCCCTCAAACCCAATAGCGCACCTGAACCAACGTCAACTCCGTGATGCTGAGCGACTGAAACGACACCGAGGCCGTCAACACCTGCACACCACCACCCTTGTCCATCCCATCGCAATGCATTGACCGATTGAAGTTTCATCGATTGATCAATTGTTGAGACTGCTTCACTCGACAGTTGGTGTTTGAGTGGCGAGGTAAGGTTGAGCCAAACCTCATCCTCGAGCCACTGATGTGGAATGCGTAATGCATCCTCCGGTGATTGTAAAGGCATTTCAACGATGAGTGTTGGTTCATCATGAGGAGCGAGCCTCAAATCGGAGTCTTCGAGTTCCATCGCAGACTGTACCGCTCTCGATAACAACGCCTCAGTGCGATATTTTCCGAACGGAGCCTCGGTATATTCCCAGTTTGGAGCATGAGGAGAATGACCTGCATACCCCCATCCTAAGGCGTCTTCAATACCCTGCGCTTCAACAAGGTCGACGTGCGTGTTTTTGGCAGTAATCGGTATTTTTTTGCCAAACTTTTCCAGATTCGATGCGACTAATGCGAACAGCAGAGGAGACAGAGAATGGGCCACAGGATTGCCTGCAACCGCATACTTAACCCGTGCCATGTAGGTTCTTAGCACCCGAAGTTCTTCAACATCATGCTTTGATTTCCAGCGAATCGGGGCAGTATTGAAAAGGGAGTGCGCATTAGCGAAATCATGGAGTATTCGAGTCAGAGCAAAGGCAAGGGAGTAATTTCGATGCTCACCGCTGCTTTTGGTTTCTATTTGACTGCAGCAATGTGGAATGAATTCAACGATGCTCTGGGCGTATTTTTAGGTCCAAGTCTTGGCATAATTGTCGGTACCATCGTGTTTTTACTCTACCAGAGCAAGAAAAACGAAAATGAATTTACTCAAGGAGGAAACTACCTCACTTCAGAGGCGACTGCAATTGTCCGAGACAGTGATGGTCGGCTCCAGCAAGTCGAAAGCTCGATTGAAAAGGGAAGAAACCCAACTTTCTTTATCGCTGTTATTTATTGTATGGTCATCCTCATGAGCGAAATCACATGGTCGAGCCTCATCTGGTGATGAAATGGCAGGATTGCGTGACGTTTTCATAATGAAAGAACGCATGAACAGCGGGACCTCTTCTGTGATGATTATTCTCGAAAAAGCATCGATTCTCATTACACTTCTCATCATTCTTGCCATCGGCTTAGCGCTTGAATTACCCTCGTGGGGCGTTGGTCTAATGTTTGGTCTCTCCATCGGTCCTGTTGTTTTTGGTCACTATTACATCATCTATATCCGGCCGTTATTGAAAGAACAACGTGCGAAAGTTGAAGAAGAGAAGGCAGCCAAGGCGAAGTGATAGAATGTCTCTAATTTCTAATGTTCTCGATCTCGTCGGACTCGGTGGTATCACCGGCATTGACATTCTATTTGCAGTGATGGCACTCATTGGAACGGTCTTGTTTTTGATTTACTTCATATTGATACTCATCGGCGGTGTCGCCGACGGTGCTCTTGAAATTGCAGGAATTGATACTGATTTTGACATGGGTGCAGAAGGAATATTCCACATGCTTACGATACAGGGAATCTTGAGTTTCATTATGATGTTTGGAATTTCCGGCCTCGCAGTGACTCAAAGCGATGGTGGAGACCTGTTAGCGATTGCAGTTGCAGTTGTCTCAGGTATTTTCTCAATGTGGATTATCGGCAAGGTATTCCAAGTCATGAAATCACTCGAAGTTGATGCCACAGTCAAACACTCGCTTGCCGTTGGAGCACAAGGAAAGGTGTATATGACAATTGAAGCGGGACAAACGGGACAAGTCCAGGTTGAATTTCAAAACGCAATGCGGACATGTGACGCTGTTCTTGAAGACGAAAAATGGAGTTTGAAGACTGGAAAATTTGTTGAAGTTGTCAAAGTCATTGGCGAGACGCTGGTCGTCAAACCCCTCTCGGTTGCAAGTGTCATGGCTGAAGAAGAATAGAATTGCATTTGAACTGCTCTTCTTCCAACGGGTGAAACCTCTTATAGGGCACCTCTTATGATACATCATGGCAGAAGTTGGTACTTCGATAGCAGTGATTGGACTCTTTTTGTTCACCTTAGCAGTATTTGGAACGATTTATGTTGCTACAAGCAGATATAAGCTGGCACCTTCAGACAAAATCTTAGTTGTCTATGGTAACGTAAAGGATTCCGGTGCGGCCGCATGTTATCACGGAGGTGGTAAAATTGTCTGGCCTTTAATTCAGCATTATGCTTATCTTGATCTCAAGCCAATGACAATCCGAATTGACCTTCAACATGCACTTTCGCAGCAGAACATTCGTATCAACGTCCCTTCGACTTTTACTATTGGTATTTCGACTGCACCATCCATCATGCAAAATGCTGCAGAACGTCTACTTGGGCTCTCGCAGCCACAAATTGAAGATATGGCAAGTGAGATTATTTTTGGACAACTTCGTTTAACAATTGCAACACTCACAATCGAGCAAATCAACCAAGACCGTGAAGTCTTCTTGAAGCAAGTTTCAAGCAATGTTGACTCCGAATTGCACAAGATTGGTCTGTATCTCATCAACGTTAACATTACTGACATCACTGACGAAGCAGAATATATCGTTTCTATCGGTGCAAAGGCAGCTGCAGAAGCAATTGCAAGTGCAGAAGGTGACCGTGCAAAGGCTCTGGAAATGGGTCAAATCAAGGTTGCTCAGGCAGATGCAAACCGTGAAATTGAAGTTCAGAAGAGAGAATCCGACGCTATCGCTGGTAAAGCAGTTGCAAAGAAACTCGAAGTTATCGCTGTCCAGGAAGCGGATTCAGAATCAAAGATGGGTATCGCTGTGGCAAAGAGCCGAGAAGAGATTTCGGTTCAAGACCAAAAGAAACTCGCCGTTGAAGGTGTGAACCTGAGTTTAGCAGATATCGCCATCTCAAACGCAATTCTTGCTGAAAAAGAGGCAGAAGCGCGTCAGCGGGCTGAAGTTGCACAACGCAGAGCACAAGAAGAGATCGAAAAAGCACAGTATTCGCTTGAAAGCGAGCGTCTACGGGCTGCTGACATCGCACGTGAAAAGGTTGCGAAAGAGCAAATTGAAATTGCTGCTGATGCTGAAGCAGAACGCCAACGTCGTATTGCTCAAGGTCAAGCCGATGCTGTTCTCGCCCGTTACATGGCAGAAGCAGAAGGACAAAGATCTGTTCTTGAAGCGAAGGCTGCTGGTTACAAATCACTTGTGGAAAGTGCTGGTGGCGACACAAAGGCTGCAGCAACCCTCTTGATGGTCGAGAAGATTGAAGAATTGGTTTCACGACAAACCGAAGCAATCTCCAACCTCAAGATTGACAAGATTACTGTCTGGGACTCAGGCAATGGCGGAAAGAATGGTGAAGGAGGTTCAACCTCGAACTTCATCTCATCCTTGATGCAAAGTCTTCCTCCTGTTCATGATGTTGCAAAGATGGCTGGCGTTGAATTGCCAGAATATCTTGGTGCAATGAAAGACGAGTGAAGTCTTGATTGGGATTTGAACTGTGGTAGGTAAACCGCTACTTTTGGCCATCGATGAGCCGAGGGGTTGAAAGCCACATCGAGTAGCAAGGTGTTCATGGCAAGTGATTTGGATATCGCACGTACAGCTTCAATCGAACCTATTGAGACGATTGCTTGGAAATTAGGCATCTCTTCTCATGAATTGGTCCCGATGGGTAGAGGTATGGCAAAAATAACCTGGGAAGCCTTGAGCCAACGGTTTTCAAAACCTCAGGGAAGTCTCGTATTGGTAACTTCTGTTAATCCAACGCCGTTTGGTGAAGGAAAAACGGTGACCACTATTGGACTGACCCAAGCACTCTGTGCAATTGGACAGAGTGCTACATGTGTGATTCGAGAACCTTCTATGGGCCCAGTTTTTGGAATTAAGGGGGGCGCTGCTGGAGGCGGACATTCTCAAGTTATTCCTATGGAGGAGATTAATCTGCACTTTACCGGAGACCTCCATGCTGTAACCTCTGCCCATAATCTTCTCTCTGCACTAATTGACAACCACATCAAGCAAGGAAACGAGTCAAAATTGGAATCAACGCGGATTTTCTGGCCACGAGTCATTGACATGAATGACCGTTCACTTCGTGATATTGTAATCGGCCTGGGAGGACCTGCGAATGGAAATACGCGTCAAGACCGTTTCGACATTACCGCTGCAAGCGAAGTCATGGCTATTCTTGTTCTCGCCCAAGATTATGCGGACTTACGCAGACGTATTGGAGAAATTGTCGTCGGTGAATCAACGGAAGGAAACCCGGTAAAGGCAGAAGAAATTGGTGCAGCTGGTGCAATGACCTTGCTGCTACGAAATGCTTTCCTACCGAACATGGTTCAAACCCTTGAAGGAAATCCAGCGTTTATTCACGGTGGCCCTTTTGCAAATATCGCTCATGGAAACTCGAGCATCATTGCGGATAGATTGGCATTGGGTGCTGCAGACATCGTGGTCACAGAGGCCGGCTTTGGATCAGATATGGGTGCAGAAAAATTCATGCATATTAAGGCTGCAAATTCTGGAAAGGCACCCGATTGTGTTGTCATGAATGTCACCATCCGATCGATGAAACTCCATGGAGGGGCATTCGGCAATCGTGGAGGATATCGACCATCAAAAGAAGAATTGGAAAGCGAAAATGTAGATGCTGTTGTTCGAGGGGCGAAGAGTAATTTGGATCGCCACATCAGAAATATGGCAGGATTTGGAATGCCGGTTTTGGTATCGATCAATCGCTTTCATTCGGATACAGACGAAGAGGTAGAGGCACTCAAAAGAGAGGCGCAAAAAAGTGGGGCTGTTCATGTTGCCATCACCGAAGTTCACGCAAACGGCGGCAAAGGCGGCGAAGATTTGGCTAAAGCTGTCGTTTCGGCCGTTCAGGACCATGTTGCGAATGGAAGACCATTTACACCACTCTTCACCAAAGATGCCCCCTTGATCGAAAAAATGGAAGCAATCGCTACGAGAATCTACAAAGCCGACAGTATCGATGTAAGTGCTTCAGCAATGAAGCAACTTTCCAAATTACAAGCATGGGGCTACGGCCATCTTCCCGTTTGTATGGCAAAAACGCAATATTCCTTTTCACATGACCCCGGCAAATTAGGAGCGCCGGTTGGTTTTACAATCCCTGTTCGTGAGTTTCGACTCAATGCAGGAGCAGGTTTTATCGTTGCAGTTCTTGGAAACATGATGACGATGCCTGGTTTACCTAAGCGGCCCGCAGCTCTTGACATGGACATGGACGAAGAAGGCCGCCTAACTGGCGTCTTTGGGTGAAGTGAATGAAAATTCTAAAGCGCGAACCGCTACTTTGGCGACTCAGAATTGAGACTGAGGACGATCTTTGGGCACTTGCGCGTATTGCTCGAAAAGGCATGAAACTTGGAATGCTTGGAGAACGGAGAGACCAAACCACAGGTGGTGACGAAGGCGGCCGTGCAAAATCTGCAGAGCGTAAAAAAATGTGGATTCGACTCCATATTGAATCAACCGAGTATCAGACGTTCAGTGAGAACCTACGAATACATGGGACCATTGAAGAGGCGCAATTTGATGTTGGATTACACCATACCCATATCATTGAAATTCGTGATGATGTGGAACTCAGTTGTTCAACTGAATTTTCGTCATCCGACAAAGAACTCCTTCAACAAGCAGAGCAGGCATCCGGACAAACAAATGTTGTTCTGGCGGTTGTAGAGACAGATGAAGTCGTCCTATTTCACGTGACTGCCCGAGGACTGCGTGAAGGTGCAACATGGACTATGCGTGGCGGTGGAAAGCGAGGAGAAATTCGTCAATCAGCCGGCATTGCCTCTAACTTTCGAGCCAAGGTAATCGATGCGCTCATCGATACTCTCGAACCTGAAACGCCAATTGTCGTGTGTGGACCTGGCCATGCACGTGAAGCGCTCTTAGCAGATTTGAAAAAAACCGGTGAAACACGAATGATGAAATCTGTTGCTACCTCAATGGCGGGGCGAGCAGGTGCAAATGAAGTTCTACGCGAGGGTTTAGCAGGTAGTCTGCTTAGTGAACATGCGATTTCTCGAGAAATCGAACTGATAGAAATGGCATGGGAGCGATTGTCGACAAACGGTGCGGTTGCCTATGGCGAAGTGACTCTAAGGAAAGCAATGAACGAAGGAGCGATTGAAACGCTGCTCATTTCAGCCGATATTCTACGCGATGAAACAAAAATGATCGGTAGCGAAACCTGGCTTCAATGGGTTGAAGGTTTGTCTGACATCGGTGCTGAACTGGTGCAATGTTCGACAGACCACGACGCAGGTCAGCAATTGTTAGGCCTCGGAGGGGCACTTGCGATTCTGCGATACGCAATGTGAGGTGAATGAATGCGCGTGATTACTCTTGATGATTTGAAGGATGATCTACGCGCAAGTATGCAAGGCGCTCGATGGCTGATTCTTCATGCGGGTGAAGTTGCAAGTTCAGCTGACCTGCTCATTTTCACAGAACTTGAAGACATTTTGGTAGCGGTTGACCATCGTGGATCATCTCCTCCAGATGGGCTCTGGCAGAGAGCAGTTCACCTCATACTGATCGATGGTGATGAAAGCGATGCTCAATTATTTAGCAGAAAATCTGGAATTACCAAGGTTGTTGCCGGTTCAACACAAGAGATTGAAACATACCTTTGGTAGTGGGTCTGGAGGGATTTGAACCCTCGATCAACGCCGTGTA